>VCMI01000177.1 GCA_006222135.1 Thiomicrorhabdus sp.
CACACGACGATAAAGGAGCCTTGCTAACACTTGTAGAGCGCAAGACCCTCTATACTCTCGATCGTGCCATTGCAAGGTAAGCAATCTGATAAGTTAGCTCAAGCGGTCATTGATGTTATGAGCGGCATCAAATCTCAAGTTCTCACGATTACCTATGACAATGGTAAAGAGTTCGCCGACCATGAACTGATGGCTAAAGCGCTGGAAACTGATATTTATTTTGCCCACCCCTATGCTTCTTGGGAGCGAGGAATCAATGAAAATACAAATGGTCTGATACGTCAGTATTTTCCAAAAGGCATGGACTTGAGAGATGTGACAATGGAACAAGCTCAATATGTGATGGATCGGCTAAACAACCGTCCAAGAAGTAGTCGTGGTGGTAAAACGCCTAATGAATTATTTAAGGGGCTGCAAGTTGATTTACTTGCAGCATGATTAAATTGCACTTATTACTTGAAACCGCGCTGTTAAAAAAGACAAGAAAAGGAGGAAGAGTATCCAAGCAATACCATCGAGCGCTAACCCCATATCAGCGTTTAATTAAGACTGGTTCACTCTGCGAAGCAACAATCACTAAACTCGAATCAGAATATTTAGCGCTAGACCCAGTAAAACTTATGGAGAACTTAAAGTCTTTGCAGCAAAATTTGATTCAATTCGCCTGGCATCTAAACTCAAAAAGTTGCATTATACCTGATGATATTTGCACTATAAAACCAACTGTGAAGCCAGCAGAACTCGACACTAGTACAACAATGGATTATTTTAACTTCAAAAAGCCAACGGACAAGCGTAGTCTTCCTAGAACATACAGAACTAGGCCAGATCCGTTTGAGAACGTTTGGAGTGAGATACAACTGAAGCTAGAGTTGCAGCCAGAAAGTTATGCACGAGAAATAATTGAGTGGTTATCTGTCAAATACCCTGGCAAGTATTCAAAAGGCCAAATCCGGACTTTACAGCGAAGAATTCATGAATGGCGATTGCGTAGCAAGGGCTATGAGAAAAGAATGGGTGAGTTAATGATTTAGGTTAAGTCTGTTAGTGCTTTGTTTTCATAGTTTACTTTTTTAATGAGGCAATACGACCGGACAAGTTAATTGACATCTAACACTAATGCCTGCAAACTAAGCAAGCACATCAAAAAACCACCTAGAAAACCTCTCTAAAGGCTTCTTTGGAGAGGTTTTTTTTCGAAAGCACCTAAAACAGTGCTAAATGCATGCTGTCTTTTTTGGTTAATGATCTTTTACCAGATTAAAACGAATAATAGAGCACTCTGCACAACTAATAAAAGAGTAAACATTATGAATAAATTAAGACTTTTATCGATTTTAGAGGGTACTTCACTCATCCTATTACTGCTGATTGCCGTCCCCCTTAAGCGTATTTTTGAGATGCCTGAAGCCGTCTCTATCATTGGTCCGATTCATGGTGGGCTGTTTATCGCTTTCACACTCGTATTGATCTTTGCGGTTTTCAAATGGAATCTTAAAGTCAGTCACGCAATTATCGGCTTTATTGCTTGCCTAATCCCTTTTGGCAGCTATCTGTTTAAAGCTAAGATTTTAAACAAATACGAGTCATAACACAGTTCGATTGAACACCTAGAAACCATCAAATAAAAGTGACCAGGCCTGGTCACTTGTTTAATTTATTATCCTTAAATTATTATTAACCACCCTGTAATTACGTTATTATACTAATTCGCATTTATTCTATGGGTAGCAATAAAACTTTTTGAATTCCAATTCAATGGTCAATCGCTATAATACACCAAACCATAAGTTAGACTTGTGCCCACATAAACAACACTAAAACTAAGGAAATTCATATGGATTTGATTAGCCTCTTTCCTACTTGGTACGAACCGATGGTTGGTTCCGGCTGGGTAATCGCCCTAATCGCAACCTTCCATGTTCTCGCTTCCCACACATCAGTGGGTGCGGCCATGTTATTTGCATATCTATCACACAAAGCCTATCGAGAAGATCGTGATGATCTGCTTGATTTTATCAAAAAGTACGGCCTGTTCTTAATGGTCTTTACCTACGTCGCGGGTTCCATCACCGGCCCTGGTATTTGGTACTCCACCACGGTTGCTAGTCCAAGCGGGATTGGCTCGTTGATTCACTCTTTTGTATGGAAGTGGGCTGCGGAATGGGTCTTCTTCGTGATCGAAGTTGTGGGTGTTTATATGATTGTCTACCTGGTTGGTAAAGTCGACAAGCGTACACATATGAAGATTACCGTTATTTTTGGTGTCGCTTCCTTTGCAACCCTATTAATCATTGTCGGTATCTTGTCATTCATGATGGAGCCGGGAAAAGAGATTTGGTTTGAAGAAGGTGGTTTCCTAAATGCCTTTTATGGCACAAACACCTTTATTCAGACCTTTATGCGTATCGCATTCATGTTCACAATGACCGCGGTTGTTGGTGGCATTGTCGTTGCAGGCATTAAAGATCCTGAATTCAAAAAGGAGATGGCGCGCAAACTGGGTTGGTTAGGCATTATCTCAACACTTTCAGGTGCCGCGTTATTTCAATGGTATTTAACATCTGTTCCTGACCAAGCGTTATTGGTCATGGAAAACAGACTTCCTGAATACTTTGGACCGAGCATCATGGGTGTAATAACAGTCACCATCGTTTATTTTATGGCCACTATGTGGAAACCTAAATTAGTCGTTGAAAGCTTTGCGGGTTTCATGGCGATTGTTATTTTGGTCTTAGGTTTATGGCCTGAAGAAGTCGCTCGTGAATCAATGCGTAAGCCTTGGGTTGCTGGACAGTATGTCTACTCTAACCAAATCATTGGTCGTGACGTCCCTGGTATGGGTATCAAGTCACAATTGCCAACACTTGAAAAAGTCGGTATTTTGCAAGCACACCCTTTCACGCCTGAGCACTTAAAAACGGTCAATGCTGGTAATAAAATCCAAGCGGGTGAATATATCACCATGGTTTATTGCTCGAACTGTCACTCACCGAGTGAAACAGGGATTCGTCCGCTGCACCGTTATTTCCACGATGATGTTACTCAAGAACGTATGCAAAAGTTTGTGAAAGGGGTTCTAACAACAGGCAATATCGCTTATATGCCAAAAATGCCGATGCTAGATTCTGAAGTAGAAGCAATTTCTGCTTACCTAGTGATGAACAACGCAGGTGGTCAACCCGCTATTACCGCTGCAATCCAACTTGAAGTAGACAACCGTAATCGTGCCTTAGTTGAAAAACAGTCAATCGATAAAGTCGCTACTCTCACACTTCCACAGGAGGCTAAATAATGGATGCTTCTCAAGTTTCTAACGTGACCGAAATGGTTAACGCTTTACAAAGCCCAGGAGGAATTCCAAACCACCCTCTTGTGTTTATGGTATTAGCGGTTCTAACGTTTGCTTTACACATTTTATTTGTACAACTTTTATTAGGCACCTCAGTCATTACCATTTGGGGTTCTTTTTCTAAGAATACACACTGGCGCCGTTTAGCTGCGGCCATGTTAAAAGTGGCCAAGGTCTCTACCTCGGTTGCGATTGTCTTCGGGGTTGCGCCACTGTTATTTGTGCAAGTTGTCTACGATCCACACTGGTATGCGTCTAACGTACTGTCTGCTATGTGGGTTATCGCGTTTATTTTCATCTTAATTTTTGCTTACTGGGGTATTTATTACTACTACTTCCAAAACAGTAAAAATAAAGATAAAACCGTACAGCCAAAATCACGCTGGGCGATGATTTTCAGCCTTGCATTGATGCTGGTCGTTGGTTTCATTATGCACAGCTTAACATCACAGATGTTACACCCAGAACTATGGAAAGATTGGTATACACCAAATGGCGTTTTAGACTATTCAGGCTCTAAGCTGCACGCTTATAACGTATGGCGCTTTGCTTTCTTTATCAGTATGGCTATCCCGGTTGCAGGTGCAATGTTAGTAAGCTACCGTCGCTTTAAAAGCGTACGTTCTGATGCCGATCATGGCTATTTAAATTTTGCTGGGGAACTGGGTAAAACATGGATCAAAGTCGGGTCTGTTATCTCAGCCGCGTTATATGTCTCTTGGATGATGACCATTCCAGAAACAGCAGGTGATTTTGCAACCTCTTTCTGGGGTATTATCGGCGGTGTATTGGTTCTATTCTACGCAGTTTGGGCGCAAGTACGTCTAAACGGTGAAGCCAAGTTCTGTAGCTATATGGCATTACCATTAGCATTAGTGATTGGTCTAGTGGTAGCGATTTCTCGTGAAATGCTACGTTACGAAATCCTAGATGGCTTTTTTGGTTACGATTTTATGGACTATAAGATAGTGTTTGATTGGTACTCAACCATTCACTTCTTCGCGACCTTTTTAATTGTGGGTGGCGCTGTTTTAACCTACTTCTTAACCGTTGCATGGCAAGCGGGTCAAACGGTTGGTGTTTACACCCCTAGCCCGTTTGTAAATAGACTAGGAACGATTGCGATTTGGATTATTAGTATTTGGACATTCATGTTCCTGGCTGTTGGTTTTTACGTCTGGGCATTTAGGTAAGGAGATGAAAATGAAAACAAGATTATTAATCAGTGCATTCGCCTTTACGCTTGCTCAACCAGTATTAGCAGAGGGACAAAATCCTATGGCGACTGGTTCAGCAATGGCTTGGCAATGCGCACCTTGTCACGGAACTAACGGACAAGAGTTTTTAGAGGCGATGCCGCCATTAGCAGGCATGTCAGTAGAACAATTCACTAAAGCCATGCTTGCTTACCGTGAAGGTACTAGGCCTTCTGTCATTATGGATCGCGTTGCCCGTGGTTTCACGGATGCAGAAATTGATGCAATGGCGGTTTGGTTCGAAAAACAACCGCTTAAGCAGTGGGAAAACACCAGTTTGACTGAAGCGAATGCAGCACATCAAAGTGCACAAACTCAGGCGACAGGAGGTCAAAAATGAGCCAGTTAGAAAATAAAACATTTGATCAAAAAATCACTCGTCGTGATCTAATCAAAATATTTGGTGCAACGGCAGTTGCAGCTTCTGGTATTTTTGGTGCCAGCAGTCAAGCCTTTGCTAAATCTGCGGCACACATTGTCGTTTTAGGCGGCGGTGTGGGGGGAGCAACATTTGCTAAATACCTGCGTTTTGCCGATCCAGATGTCAAGATTACCATCATTGAACAAGATGCAGAATACATTACCTGTTTAAGAAGTAATGATGTCATTGCCGGCATGCATACTTTAGATGAATTGACTTTTAACCTAGACACCATCAAAAACAAATACAACGTCAATGTCGTCATTGATAAGGTCGTTGGTGCGGATTTTGACAAGAAAACGGTGAGTACGGCTAAAGGTGAAAGGTTTTCTTACGATAAATTGGTGGTTTCACCCGGTATAGACTTCAAATTTGAAGACTATGAAGGTTATGACGCCGAACTGGCTGAAGGTGAATTCCCACACGCCTATAAAGCAGGCCCACAAACGCTTAAATTAAGAGAACAGCTACTCGCTATGCCACAAGGCGGCACAGCGATTATTGCCACACCACAAAATCCTTTCCGTTGTCCTCCTGGGCCATATGAAAGAGCATCGTTCTTTGCTGAGTATTTCAAAAAGCACAACCCGACTGCAAAATTATTGGTATTAGATCCTAAAGATCGCTTTACCAAAGACGTGCCTTTCAAAAAAGCATGGGAAAGACTGTATGGCTATAAATCAGATAACTCCCTGATTGAATGGGTATCCGGTTCAGAGGGTGGTCGTGTTGTTCGCTTAGATACGGCTAATATGATGGTTGAAACAGATGGCGACGACTTTAAGGCCGATTTAATCAACATCATTCCAAATCAACGTGCGGGCGTATTGGCTCAAAAACTGGGTCTAACCAACGCTTCTGGTTGGTGCCCAATCGAACGTAATACGATGGAATCTTCACTGCATAAAGAAGTCTATGTATTGGGCGACAGCTCTATTGCAGATGCCATGCCGAAATCTGGATTCTCAGCTAACTCGCAAGCAAAAGTTTGTGCACAAGCCATTGCTGACACCCTTAAAGGCGAGCATCCTGGAACGGCTATCTACTCCAATGTTTGTTACAGTCTAGCTGGAGAAAACTACGGTGTATCTATTGCCGCCGTCTATGAAGTTCGTGATGGCTTAATTCAGCCTAAAGGTGAATCTGCTGGCGTTTCTGAAATAACCGATAAAAAAGCACAGCCTATTCTTGAAGCGGTTTATCAAAAAAACTGGCAACGTGAATTCGTTAAAGACGTGTTCTCTTAATTGAGCAAGGAAAAAATATGTTTAAAAAAACACTGTTAATGACCGCTTTGATAAGTGCCACGCTTTTAGCAACGGCAGCGATTTCAGGCGTTCATGGCGAGAAACCTCATGCAAGTTCATGGAGTAATTTTTCGTTAGAAAATAAAATCAAAGCCATGCCGACAGGTGATACTCTACGTGGTCAAGAAGTACATGAACAAATGATGTGTAATGCTTGTCATGGTGAGAAGGGAGAATCATCTTCCCGTAACTACGCATCGCTTAATGCGCAAACACCAGAGTACATCATGAAAATGATGCTAGTCGTCGTGT
>VCMI01000178.1 GCA_006222135.1 Thiomicrorhabdus sp.
ACGACTTTTATCACGATAGATATACTGATAGACCGTTTCGTGATGARGACTAATTCCTTTATTGCTTTTGAGGTAGTCAACGGCTTGCTGTGGGCTTAAATCCTGTTCAATAAGTTGGCTGATCCAGTCCTTGACAGGTTGAGTCAACTTTAGGGATTTATGCGCCGTTTGCCGTCTTTCTACTGCCAGCTTATTAGCTTGTTTATGACGGTAGCCTTTCTTGCCTCTATTGCGTTTTAATTCTCTGCAAATGGTTGAGGGATGGCATTCAATATTGTCGGCAATCGCTTTTTTGCGAAAATCCCTCTTTCAATAATGCGTAAATCTGGTGTCTTTGACCCTCGGTCAGTTGGTTATAACTCATTTTGCAATTCTCTTGGTCGGGAAAAGCCTTCGAGTTTAACTCAACTGGCTCTTCCTATTTCCAAATTGCACTTATTATCCGAAACCGCGTTTTTTTAATTTCTAACGTCACTTAAAAACCCCTTCCTAGTAAGACCATTTTTTCACCTAACAACAGTATCAAGTAAGGCGCCATCATAAAGGGCATAATAACAATGGCCATTTTAGCGGATGTTTTAGCCGCCTTCTCTTCTAGACTTTGCTCACGATCCTGATACATGCGCCTTGAAAACTCATTCAAAGCTTCACTAATAGAACTCCCAAGCTTTTCATTTTGGATCAACACCTGGATAAGAGTTTGAATGTCTTGAGTCGGATTACGCTCAGCAAACTGCCGAAGCGCTTCTGGACGTGGCACACCAATCTGTATTTGATCTAAAAGGTATTCAAATTCATAACAGATTTCAGGGTGAGCATCTTTCAACTCTGATGAAACGCGTTTAAGTGCGACTAAATAACTTAATCCAGCATTCATACAGATATTACACATATCTAAAAAATCAGGTAGATGCTCACTTACTTTTTGCAGTCTAGCCCGACCAAGATAAATTAATATTCTTTCCGGTGCTAATAAAAACACGATTGGTACGATAATAATCCAAATAACAGGCACATTAAACCAACTCCAAGCCAATGCCATAGCTAATACTGAACCCAGTAGAGAAAAATATTTTATGAAAAAATAAGCGCCTATATGCTCTTCTTGCCTGAAGCCAGCACTGACTAACTGACGTTGAACGATTTCGATCTCTTTACGTTTTTTGGGACCCAAAGCACGACCTAAAGTACACCACCAGCAACTGGAAAAATTAACTCTCTCTTTAGTGTATTTATTTGCTAATCCTATACGGGCTTTTATACGTTCCTTGCTTATTTGTTTGGCCTGCAATTTAACGACGCGATTCAAAAGCAACCAAGCACTAAAAAAAGCTAGGCTGGCCACCATAAACATCAACACAGTAAAAGAAATTTGCATTAAAACCTCATCTTCAACATTTGTCTGAGTATCAGTGTACCAACGGTAATTAGCGCAACGGATATTAAGAATAGTTTGAAACCGAAAGGGTCATTTAGAAAGAAATCCATGGATGCCTTATCAAAGAAATATTTATAACCGATATAGATTATGGGTGCTCCACCAATAAACCAAGCTGTAAAGCGGGATTCTGAAGTCATCGTTTTAAGTTTTGCTTGGAAAGACTCTCTACGACGCATCAATTTAGCCAGCTCTCGTAAAATCGAAGACAGCTGTCCACCGGACTCGCGTTGAATAATCAATGTAATCACAAAAAACTGGGCTTCGGGTAGGTCAACTCTTCTTTGAAATTCACGCAAAATATCACGCATACTAATACCAAGTGTTAACTGCTTATTAACCTCTTTCATTTCTTGTGCCAAAGGACCTTTCATGTCTTCACCGACGGCGGCAAGAGCACCATCGATTCCGTAGCCCGAATGCAATGAACGAACAATTGAATCGAGCATATCCGGAAAACGTTTTCTCATCTCGCTCTGTCGCTGATAAACTCTTATAAAGAGATAAGCCAAAGGTAGCATAGGAAGTAGAAAACTTACCAAAATGAGCTTTTCATTCAGGACATTGAACTTGGTGGCTAGTACAAAAGTACTGACAAACAACAATAGAAACTGGACGACAACAAGCTTAGTAATGTCGTTCTTTTTGGTAATACCCGCTTTCTTAAACTTACCACTCAGCCAGACATACCAAAAAGTCTCCTTTTGATCCAGAAGCTGATCTTTTATACTTTTTTGCGAGACCTGTGAAATACCAACGCGCGTCATTAATTTTTTAAGTTCAGAATGCTTTTTTTGCTCTTTCTGAACTGACAAGGTAAAACCCAAAATTATAAATGGCAGCATGATACCTAAGGCAACGATGACAAATCCGATATCCATTAAATAGCTTCTTGTGTAAAATTAAACAAATCAGGTGGCAACCTATAGCCTACCGCCTCACATTTCTTACCGCAACCCGGGCGTAATCCGGTTGCTCTGAAAACACCTCGCATAACATCCGACCCTTGCTCCATTTTGTTTTCAAAGACATAAATTTCTTGTAAAACGACATTATCCTCTTCAACACCAATCACTTCGGTAACTGACTCAACTCGACGTTTACCATCCTTACCACGGTTAACATAAATAATAAGGTCAATGGCACTGGCGATTTGCTTACGAATTGAAGCCGCAGGAATATCTACACCACTAAGGTTAATCATTAATTCTAAACGAGCAATACTGTCACGAGGACTGTTGGCGTGCAAAGTGGCCAAAGAACCATCGTGACCTGTATTCATGGCTTGCAACATATCTAATACCTCGCCACCACGTACCTCACCCAAGATGATACGGTCAGGACGCATTCTTAAAGCATTTTTGAGCAACTCTCGAGCCGTTACTTCTCCAATACCCTCAGCATTGGGTGGACGAGTTTCTAAACGTACCACGTGGTCTTGCTGCATTCGCAACTCAGCACTGTCTTCAATCGTTACCGTACGTTCATTTGCTGGAATCAAACCTGACAACATATTTAATGTGGTCGTTTTACCCGACCCCGTACCGCCACAGACCAGCATATTCAAGCCAGCCTTAACGGCAAATTCCAAAAACTGAAACATCTGCTCAGTCATTGAGCCATAGGCAATAAGATCTTTTGCACGTAGATGTTGTTCAGGAAAACGACGAATCGAAACACTGATACCATCAACAGCCAGAGGTGGAATGATAATATTGATACGTGAACCATCAGGCAAGCGTGCATCGACAAGAGGGGAGGATTCATCAACTCGACGACCAGTGGTATACAACATTCGATCGACTTTATTACGCAGATGCTCTTCACTGATAAACTGTATATCGGTAAGCTCTAGCTGCCCTGCTCGCTCAACATAAATCTGGTTGTAACCGTTAATCAAAATATCTGACACGGTAGGGTCAGACAACAAAGGTTCAATGGGCCCCAGACCGTAAATCTCGTCTAACAGCTCTACACCGAGTTGGCGAATTTCAATATCCGACAAGGGATAACCCATATCTGCAGCGGTTTCACGAACAAGCATTTCAAGCCGAGGCCTTAACTCTTGCCGAGTTTCTTTGCTATCCGCTTCATAAAAAGCCTCATCCTCAGCGGCCTTTTTCTGGCAGGTGTTTTTAATTTCAAGAAATGATGCATTTTGAACTGAGCCAATCTCGGAAGCTGACCTGGTTGAATTGCCTGCCGAGGTAGCATCAGAGCTAACTTTACTTTGCACCTCAATAGCGAGACTACGTTGTGATTCTGCCTGTCTTAAGCGATCGCGAATGCTCATTTAGGACACCGTCATTTTGTGCATTATTGAATCGGAATTAGCTAACGCTTTTGATTGAGTTGAACGATCTACCTTAGGCTTAAACCGAGAAAACCATGAAAACAAACCTCTATTTTCTTTTGAAACAATCGGTTCATCATCTATATCAAGTTGCAGGCTGCCGTTGTGTAACATGCTGGCAATACTCAACAGCTGCTTATTAACGATTGCATCAGGTTTATAATCTTTTAACAAACGTCCCTCTCTGAGTGACTCATTAAAACCAATATAGTCATTTGCCACTCTGGCAACAGTGTCAACATCCAAGGCACTAATAACTGGAGTGTCAACACTTTCTGATACCTAGACTTTTTTCCATTTGAGCTAAATGCTCCATTCTTTCTTGTTCGAATTTCACCGGTGATAAATAACCGTTCGTACTGTGCGGTCGAATATGGTTGTAGTGACCCATATATTCAGCAATGACTTGTTTCATTTCTTTCACTGAGATGAGCTTTAGATGCTGATAAATCGTTTCTGTCTGGCTCTATGTGATTTGTAGTGGGTAATGCGATAATAGCACCATGAATAGTACTACTTTATTTAGCATGGCTCTTGGCCTGCAATCGCCTTGGCAAGTGAATGACATTTCGTTTTCTGATGATGGAAGCACTCGCAAAGAGCTTCACCTACATATCGGTTTTGACCGAGGCTCACGTTTTCCAGATGAGACCGGTGTCGCCTGTCCAGTGCATGACACCGTGACACGTGAGTGGCAGCATTTAAACTTCTTTGAGCACCATTGTTTTTTGCGTCGTGTCTGTGCCGAGGAYWAAAACAACCGATGGCAAAGTGGTGACGGTTGATGTGCCGTGGTCTCGCCCTGGCAGTGGTTAGTCGTCGTGT
>VCMI01000179.1 GCA_006222135.1 Thiomicrorhabdus sp.
ACACGACGACTCATCCTGGAACGGCTATCTACTCCAATGTTTGTTACAGTCTAGCTGGAGAAAACTACGGTGTATCTATTGCCGCCATCTATGAAGTTCGTGATGGCTTAATTCAGCCTAAAGGTGAATCTGCTGGCGTTTCTGAAATAACCGATAAAAAAGCACAGCCTATTCTTGAAGCGGTTTATCAAAAAACTGGCAACGTGAATTTGTTAAAGACGTGTTCTCTTAATTGAGCAAGGAAAAAATATGTTTAAAAAACACTGTTAATGACCGCTTTGATAAGTGCCACGCTTTTAGCAACGGCAGCGATTTCAGGCGTTCATGGCGAGAAACCTCATGCAAGTTCATGGAGTAATTTTTCGTTAGAAAATAAAATCAAAGCCATGCCGACAGGTGATACTCTACGTGGTCAAGAAGTACATGAACAAATGATGTGTAATGCTTGTCATGGTGAGAAGGGAGAATCATCTTCCCGTAACTACGCATCGCTTAATGCGCAAACACCAGAGTACACCATGAAAATGATGCTGGATTATCAAGATGGTCGTCGCTGGGAAACGTTTAAGCAAGCCAATATTATGGTTAAAATAGCACAGGCGATGGATAATCAGCAGATCGCGGATGTTGCAGCGTTTTATGCCAGCAACCCTGCTACGGTTTGGAACGAACCAAAACCTGTTGATGCTAAAATAGATCGTTTAGTACGTAAGGGGGATGCTTCTCGAATGCTTGTACCTTGTGCTTCATGCCATGGTGCCCATGGTGAAGGGAAAGATATTACACCAGCAATATCAGGACAAGTACCTGAATATTTTGTGCGCACGATGCAAGCTTATAAAGCCAAACATAGACTAAATGATGTTCATGAAGGCATGGCTCAATTCACGCACGATTTAACAGATGCAGAGATCCAAGCTTTGGCGGATTACTATGCTTCTTTAACCCGCAGACAATAGGAGTCTATTATGACTGGAATGAAAGCCATTATTTGGGGACTGATTTTAACCTTCGGATCTTTCGCAATTCTGTGGGGATTAAGCACCGTCACCTACGTTGCGATTTAGAAGCCAATCACTACCGCTCTCCAAGGCAAGATTTAAACAACCTTCTATGTAGTTCTCGAAAGAGACTACTTTGAAGGTTTTTTGTTTATAGACCCACTAAAAGAAGTTTTGATACCAATATGAGCACTAAACCAAACACTGAAACCTCAAATAAAACCACCCGGGAAAACCCACCAGGCCTGGTCTATTCTGTTCCGATGGATGCACGTGACCATGAATGTGATATTCAAGGGGTCGTCAATAATGCGCACTATCAACATTATTTTGAACATGCCAGACATCGCTTCCTACTAGAAAACGATATTGATTTTTCTGCACTCGCACAGCAAAACATCAATTTAATGGTCTCTAAAATCGAGATTGAGTATTTAGGATCGATTGTGGCGCATGATCAATTCTATGTCACTGTAAAAGTCATGACAGAATCTAAGGTTCGTTATCAGTTTGTGCAAGAAATTCATAAACAGAATAATGATGAATTATTAGCGATCGCAAAAACTACGGTTGTCACAGTTGGCGACAATAAAAAACTCCTTCGAAAAAGCCCATTACAGAAACTTATCAATTAGCAACTTGAAAAAAACACGCATCATTTACAACCTACACCCTTCCCAAAAATTCAGCAGTAACACTTTGTAAAACCTAATCACTATAACGAATGGATTACGGTTCAGTTGGTACTGCCAATATCATCAATTATATGAAAATATTTAAGCTTAATTGTGTATTGCGGTGTCTTCTAAACGGAGTAAAATAACTAAATAATCTTTTAAGGTCTAACTATGTATACACACTCACTCCTCCAAAATCTTTACTGTGCAACCAATAATGAGCTATTAAATAACAACCAATCTGTCATTGAGTCATTGATTCCAATCTCTGTCGAAAAATATTATGAACTGCTACTCAGCAGCCCAGAAACAGCTAAGTTTTTAACCAATGAGATAGTTGAAAATCGCTTGAGAAATGCTCTCGCTACTTGGCTCAACTCAGTGTTATCACCTAAGAAAGCAGACGAACTGGCAGCAGTTCTTGAGCAGCAGCACCATATTGGGCAGGTACATGCACGCATTAATGTCGATATGAGTTTGGTTTCAGAAGCGATGATTGTGCTTAAAAACAGCCTACATCAAGGCCTGCTAAACCATCCTAAAGCGGATCAAAAAATACTCATAGTGATTCATAACATCTTAGATTTTGCGCTTATGAATATCAATAAAGTCTATTTCTCTGACTTCAGTAAAGTTGAACATCAATCACAAGTGCTCAGAAACCACCTTTCTTCTATGGATTTTGCTTTAGAAATTGAACAGATGCGTAATGAACTCAATGAATGGCTAACCCACTGCCTTATTCACAAAACATGTAAGCCCTTGGTCAACACCGACTTTGCCTTATGGATAAAACACAAGCTTTCACTGGTGCTCTCAGAAACAGGTAGTTACGCTGACATAGAATCATTACTCTATAAGATTTCAGCATTGGCCGATAATATTGATTTTGACTCACAAAAGTCACTACACCAGTTAAGCCAAATGATTAAAGAGATGTCTTGGTATTTATCTGAGCAATCCAAAAAGCTGGTGTCAACCGCAGATAAAAAAGATCCATTGACCAAGCTTTATAACCGCCGTTTCCTTGATAGCATCCTTTCTCAAGAAAGCATACGCGCTCAAAAACTCAAGAAAAACTACAGCATTATTATGTTGGATATTGATCATTTCAAACAAGTAAATGATGTACAAGGTCACGACATGGGCGATAAAGTGCTGGCTAAACTAGGAGATCTCATTGATCAAAACATTCGTATTAGTGATTTTGCTTTCCGCTTTGGTGGCGAAGAGTTTTTAATTCTGCTAACTGAGTGTAGCGCGCAAAAAGCTCAAAACATTACAGAACAAATTGCACAACTCTTGAGTGAGTATAGTTTCTCAGCTAATGAAAATACGTCATTTCAAATCACATTTTCTGCGGGGATTGCAGAGTTTGACGGCCAGCCAGATTATCAACACACGGTTAAACACGCCGATAAAGCGCTTTATCATTCTAAAGAGAATGGCCGTAATCAAGTCACCATTTGGTCAGCCTAACCAAATTTTCTGCTTTGCTACCGATCATATCGGTAATTAAGTCAAGTACAGTCGTCGTGTTTTAAAA
>VCMI01000180.1 GCA_006222135.1 Thiomicrorhabdus sp.
GTTGGCCAGAGACATCCTTGATTAAGCCAAAGGTTTCGCCATTATTGCTTTCACCACTGGCAAACAATTTTTGATAACCAATCGTTTGTCTAACGCCATTGATGCTTACTTGTGACGTCGCTTGAATGGTCTGTTTGGCTTCAGGCGTGGTGGGCACGGCCACTTCTTGAAATATGAGGTTTGTCGTGGCTGTTGAAGTGGATGGCGGTTCGTGGCTGCAACCGGTAACGAATAGGCTGGTAAGCAGTAATGGAAAAATAGGCTTCATAATGTAGGCTTTATTGTTTAAATTGAATGTGCGGTTATCTTACGACTAAAAAAGTTTCAATAAGATAAAAAATATTAACAGCGCGACTCCACCCAGGCTTAATCCAATATAAGCAAACAAATCAGGGGCTTTCATCATGGTGCTCATTAAAGAATCTTGGTAATAAAAAAACCATTGGTGGTTTGCGGGAAAAATCCAAATGTGCAGTTGGTAAAATAATTTTTCGACACCGAATATTGCTATTGGAATTGTAAAAATAAACAAGCCAACCCCGATATTAATCAAACCCATTTTAGGGCTAGGGAATGGCTGGCGTCCCATGAGTAAGTAAGTTGTCAGTGCCCCCCATATGAGTAACAGCCCCCAACCTAGTTTTTTTAGAAAATCGATCAGATTAGCCACGTCGGTTAAATGGACGATTTCTGCTTGATGCAGTAGTGGAATCAGGATGGGTTTAGTGGGGTGTTGATAGCTTAAAGCATGCAAACCAGCGCCATGTTGTTGAATAGCGGTCACGATGCCTGCAAAAAGTATTTTACGGGTTTCGGCATCGGTGGTTTCAAAGTGATGGCGAAATCGATTGTGTGGTGCATATTGTTCAATGTTTTCACTGATTCCGGCATAATCGTGCCAGATGCCGTAACCAAAGTTTGCATTCGCTAACAGAATCCAGCTTACATACAGGGATAGAATAAGCGTTAGCCAGACCCAAATAAACGGACGAAAAGAAGCTGTAAACTGAGTCAAAGTAAAACCAACCAGGCCTGGTGGAATTGTGGATTTGTTTCTGTTTGCAGAAGGTTTAATCATCGTTTATTCATCATTTAAGCATTTTTGAGGTGTGGAAAGCATTTTACGGCATTTGCTGGTGTTGTGCTAAAGAGTGCCACCGACCAGTGTCGCCAATAATCATATGGTCGAGCACTCTGACTTCAATCAATTCCAGGGCTTGTTTGATTCGGAGTGTAATCTCTATATCGGATTGGCTAGGAGTTGGATCACCTGAAGGGTGGTTGTGCGATAAGATAACGGCGGCGGCATGGTGATCGAGTACACTTTTGACCACTTCGCGAATATGTACCTGGGATTGGTTTAAGGTACCCTCAAAAAGTACGACAAAGTGGATTAACTGGTGCTGTTGATTGAGTAATAAAAGTGCAAATTTTTCTCGATTTAGATGGCCGAGTTCTGTCTCTAAAAATCGTGCGACCAATTCTGGAGAAGTAAAGGCATCACGGGTTTTTAAACCGGATTCAAAGTGTCGCTTGGCGATTTCCAATACCGCTTGAAACTGAACAAACTTCGCTTGTCCTAATCCCTTGGCTTGACAAAACTCGGTTTCATTGGCTTTTAGCAGTTTATGCAAACTACCAAAGTGGTCGAGTAAGTCTTGTGCTAATTCAACGGCACTTTTACCTTTAACGCCTACCCTTAATAAAATGGCCAGCAGTTCGGCATCGGAGAGTTGTTGAGAACCAAATTTGATGAGTTTTTCTCGTGGTCGATCGTTTTCATGCCAGTCAGAGATCGCCATTTTTTTGCACCTTTTAAGTGAGAGGATAGAGGTGGAGAAAGTCAGTAATTTACCTTAATATAGACCCATCTTAAAAGTGCAAAGGAAATCGGTCAATGTTTAAGTATGAAATGCGGGTACGCGATTACGAATGTGATTTGCAAAAAGTGGTTAATAACAGTGTTTATCAGAATTATTTAGAACATGCACGGCATGAGTTTCTGTTGGCAAACGGGGTCGATTTTGCCGAGCTGGCAGAAAAAGGCGTTAACTTGATGGTGATTCGAGTGGAGTTGGATTTTAAAAAACCACTGGGCTCGCAAGATGATTTTTACGTTACGGTGGAAGTTCAGAAAGAGTCACGTATTAAATATGCGTTTATCCAGCATATTTACCATAAAGAAGATGACCGGCTGATGGTCTCAGGCAAAGCGATTGGTTTAGCGGTCAGCCTCCAAGGCCGACCGATGGCTTGTCCAGAGTTAGAGGGGTTAATCGCTACTGAGCCGGTTTAGTTTCAGACGTTTTACCCTCTTTAGCCTTCCGGGTCAGATGAATCTCTAATGGCTCTGACGTGTTGAGGTGCACATCTCGTTGTGGGAAGGCAATCACGATATTGGCATCATTAAGTTTGTCGTTGATGGCAGAGTGTAATTCAGATTTAATGAAAATAAAGTTTTCTAAATCTTCCACAAAGACGCGTAACTCTAGCTGAAGTGCATTATCGCCAAAGCTTTAAAAAATCACCGAGGGTTAATGGTACTTGTTGTTCAACCCGATTAATCAGCTGTGACTTGGTCATGTCTAGGGGATTCTCAAGCGACCGCGCAAGTCAAAGGTGGCCAAGCGGCTAATGTCCAAGCACAAAATTTGTGCTGATGCTATTGTACGCACTATGGCAGGACGCACTTTATGGAACGCCAATTACTAACGTAGGCTGTTCAGCTCCTGTGGCACAAACTAAAATCAATTGGGCCGGAAAAACTTGGCGTTACGATTCAGGAACTAATTCAATGGTGGTCAGTGCTTCTAATGCAGCAACTGAACCAAGTGAAGTCCATTTAGAGCCGATGTTGAAATGAGCGAATAACTTGTTTGCAGATACGTTTGGTTAATCATCTTTTCAGATTTAAGTTTTTAAACGACGTTATTGTCTCATCGGAATAGCGTCTTATTTTGTATTGTCTTATCTGTTTTCCCTCTATTTTTTACTTGTTTTATTCCCAACTTCCTCTTCTGTAATGGCTTTCGTTCGTTGTCGTAATGGGTTTTTAATACAATCAACTTTCCTTTTGAATCGCATTGTGCGCAAGCAAATTACCTCTACTCATAGGCTTTGATACGGGTAAATATCCTTTAATCTGGCTTAGGACATATGTCCTATAAGACATATGCCCTCTGTTTATGTAAGGTTATAGGCTTTAATCTAAGCTCAAGTTTGAACGGCGTCCAAACGGTGTCGTTATTTCAAACCGTCTTAGCTTAAGGAGCTGACAATGAAATCTAGAAAAATACCTTTTATATTATCAGGCGTATCACTGGCCATCTTATTAGCCTCCTGTGGTGGAGGGGGTGGTACAGATACCACGAGTACAACAACCGCAACCACGAGCAGTGTTTCGGGTACGGTTCCCGGTACATTGATTGAAGCCTTCTGTGCGGACGGTACTTATTATAAAGTCAATTCAACCGAAAACGGGTCGACTCAACATCCATTTACTTTAGCTTTACCAACAGGCGTGGATTGTAGATTAGTCATGACAACCAATGAAAATGATCCTGTTAATCGCGTGGTGACTGCCATTGAATTGAATGCTAATGGAGTTATCAGCGGTTTGATGAATTTAAATGGTGATATCGATTTAGGGTATGTTCCGCTCTCGATTGATCCTATAAATGATCCGATTGATGATGACAATAGTGATGGAGTAAAAGACACCCCATTACGTGTGACATTGACATCAACATCAACCAAAGTGACGGCTAGATCCGTGTCTTATGATCCAATGGATTCAGATAATGACGGGATTCCTAATGTGTATGAAGATGATGATAGCGACAGTGTTAGCAATCATTATGACAGTGATTATTTAACGAGCAGGCCGGCTGATGACCGAGATGGCGATGGCGTGAATGATACCTATGATCGTGA
>VCMI01000181.1 GCA_006222135.1 Thiomicrorhabdus sp.
ACACGACGACTATGGAAAAAMGWCTAGGTATCAGAAAGTGTTGACACTCCAATCCTCTTAAATCTTTATTATTATTTTATTGTTGTATCTATATTCAGTATTAAGGGCGAAGGTAAGTGAAGCCTTGGTCTTGTAGGTATGCAAGTTCTGCGACACCACTCGGCACGACATCTGATTTAGAGGCATCGTATAGGTGTTTTTCTAAATCAACACTTCTACCCTTTAGGGTGTTGGCGCAGACATTAAACGTCACACCTTGCAGCTTCAATTTATCTATTTTTTGCATCATGACTTGGTTCGCATTAGCCGATTTAAACTTAGGAACTTCTTTAAGTGCATCTGGCTTAAGAATCATAGATAAACCATTTCCATGCATGACCACTCGGATATCCAGATATTCAGCGCCAACGGCATTGATGTGGTTTTGAATATTTCTTAAAGTACCAGACT
The DNA here is from genome assembly GCA_006222135.1 of Thiomicrorhabdus sp. Lineage (GTDB taxonomy): Bacteria > Pseudomonadota > Gammaproteobacteria > Thiomicrospirales > Thiomicrospiraceae > Thiomicrorhabdus. Next base: position 451 of record VCMI01000181.1, read on the forward strand.
GTTTTTTGACGTCGTCATAATTAACGTGATAAACCACTTTCTGTTGTCCATAACGGTCGCTGGCGGCCATTGCTGAGAACGATAAGCTAGCCACCAGTGCCATTAGGAATAATTTAGAAATTTTTTGTAGTGTATTCATGCTTAATATCCTTTTAACCTGAAGGTTTAGTTATGGCTTTAGTACCTGCCAACCCGCTTTTTGTAGTTGTAGAATACGTGCTGCACCTGCTTTAACGTGCATACCACCCTCTCTGATTTCTGGCAGGTAGCCTAGTTTCTTACCCATGTTAGTCACGGTATTGTCACAAACCGCAAAACGAACACCTACGTCCATCAGGGTTTGAATACGCTGATCGTTAACATTACCTTTCATCATTAGACGAACACCTGGTCCAAACATAACGATTTCCATATCGACTTCTTGACCCGCGTAATGCCTTAGTAGGTTTCCGGCAACATTCAATACCAAAGTTTGTTTAGCAGGGTTGTAATCACTTAACTGCAAAACAATTTTATTTTCAGCAAATGTTTCTGGAAGTGGAGAATCGTTCGGGGCTGAAAATGCAGACATTGAAAGAGTTATACCTGCAAATAACCACATTAATTTTAGAGCTGTTTTTTAAACATTTAATTTTTCCTTTGATGTTATAAGTGAAATGCTTCATAGGTTAAACGCTTGGGAAGTCCGTTTTATTCCATCTTTTTGAGATAGAGTTTTCTATCTATGTACAAGTATTTTAATTTCATAAACCATTAATATGATTGCATTTTTTTAGAAAAGGCGTAATTTGTGTGCGGCTAGACCCCTTACTCAATGCATTTTAATAAGAAGCCTTAACAATGAAGTTAACTAGAAAAGTCGTAAAGTTCTTTTGTTCAGTACAGCAAAGAGAACGATTTAATATAGAACTTGAAGCCCATTATGAACGTCTTTATCGGCTTGCTTTTGCGTGGACGCATCAATCCTGTCTGGCACAAGATTTAGTACAAGCAACTATGCTAAAAGCACTTGAAAGCCAAGGTGGCTTAGATAATTTTGATCAGTTTGGTGCTTGGTTAAGTAAAATTATGCACAATAAGTTTATCGATGATTTAAGATACAATCGTCGTTGGGAGTGGGCGGATGAAGCAGAAGTCGATGACTGTTTGGCAGAAGGCTGTACTGAAAGCAAATTAATACAATTGCAAACTCAAGATGCTTTACACACGGCAATGGGCAAACTGTCTTTTGAGCATAGGCAAGCGATTTCCCTGTCAGATCTTCAGGGATTTTCCTATCAGGAAATCTCTGAGATCACTTCAACCCCTATAGGGACAGTGATGAGCCGGATTTCGAGAGGCAGAGAAAAGCTCCGATTATTATTAGATAAGTCTCATTCTGAACAGAGAAAAGTTGTACCACTGAGGGGTTATTGATGAGTGTTGTAATCGAAAAATACCAAATGCATGCTTATATTGATGGTGAATTATCGTCTCCAGAAAATATAGAAATAGAACAAGCAATGGAGAGTGATGAAGCGCTTCGTGAAGAAATTATTCAGATTAGTGCTTTAAAAAGGCATCTGAAGGATTCTTACCAACTGATAAATATTCCGCCTTATCAACCTATTGTCGATAATAAAAAGCCCGGTTGGCAACTACCAAAATCAGCGGTTGCAGCGCTTTTTGTTGGGATTTTGTTAGGTTTTTTATCTACCAATATGCCTTTTAACAAGGCTTTCTTATCAGGCCCTAACCAGCAACAATTGGCAGAGAAAAAAAATTCTACTTCATTTAGACTCTGCTAATCCGCAAAAATTAGCAGCCGGTTTACAGAAAGCTGAAAAATTGTTAACAGAAGGTGGGCCGGGTATGAGAGTTGACTTCATTACCAATTCTGAAGGGGTCAAATTATTTGATGTAAACAACCCTAATAGAAAGAAACTTGAGGTCCTATTAAGCCGTTTTGATAACTTAACCTTGTATGCTTGTAAGAGAGCCTTGCAAAGGGCGATGCAGAAGGATGTAAAGTTTCAATTGTTGCCACAAGTAAAGCACGATAAGCCAGCGCTTGATGCGGTGGTTGAGCGTTTAAATACAGGGTGGAAATATATTAAAATATAGCACTCGCTTAGAGTGTTAATTTTATTCTCTCTACCCCATGAATTTTATCTCAAGGTATTTCCAATCTAACCCCCTGCTGTCTACCAAATCTTTCTTGCCCATCTTTTGGGTACAGTTTTTAGGCGCCTTTAACGACAACCTATTTAAGAATGCCTTGGTGATCCTGATTACCTTTAGATTGAGTCAATCAAATGGTGATACGGGCTTATTGATTACACTCGCCGCTGGCCTGTTTATCCTGCCTTTTTTTCTTTTTCTGGCCTCGCAGGTCAGCTTGCCGATCGTTATCCCAAATCGTATCTGATGATACATTCAAGTCGTAAGTGCAACAGTTTTAATTTCCCAGAACACCTCATTAGGTGTTCTGAATCCTAAACACTTTCTTGGGCGATTGTTGAGCTTATCAACAACCCAATCAATTTCTTCCTGAGTTACTTTATCGAAGTCTGTTCCTTTTGGAAAGAATCGTCTTAACAATCCATTGGTATTTTCATTGGTTCCACGCTCCCAAGAAGAGTAAGGGTGGGCAAAATAAAAATCTGTCCCAAGCTCTTTTGCCATCAGTCGTCGTGT
>VCMI01000030.1 GCA_006222135.1 Thiomicrorhabdus sp.
TCAATCTCTAGAATATCAAAGTAAGGCTTTAAACTTAATAATAGTAATAAAAGTGTCAAAGTAATTGCTGGGAAAAAGTTACGTTTAAAAGGATCATGCCACTCTTGCAGCATTGCAGCATTGCAGTACRCASSWCKMCWAATAGGTGTTTGATATAGTGACTACCCACAACCGCCAAGCTAATCCAGCCGTAAACTAATATCCACAATGCGATATTAGTGTGCAAACCTAACTGTGCCGTAAGATGCTGTGCATTCAAACCCGTACCGATAAGCCCCATCGGCATGCCAAAATAGAGAATGGAGGGTAGATAGTTAATGCGCATAATTACCCGATTTGAAGTCTATAAATACGCTCATTCTAAAAAAAATACGTCCTGATGGTTTGTATGGATTCAGTCGGATTTAAATCAGAAGTAGCATTGTTCTTCTTTTAAAAGGAGCTTTATCTCTTTTCGACAGGGTCTATCGTATAATGTTTTTTGGTAATTGAAACTCTGTAATTTATTTTGAAAAATAAAAGGTCATAGTATGGATACGACTCAAACTGCAAGACTAGCCTATTTTCCCATTAGTCTTTTTGGCGCCATTATGGGGTATAGCGGACTGACTTTAAGCTTTACCAAAGCACATGAGGTTTTAGGTGTTAGTGCTTTGTTTTATGAGGTTTTAACTCTGTTTACGACGTTATTTTTCATACTAATAACCCTGACCTACTTAACGAAAGCGTTTAAATATCCAACAGCCGTTCGTCAAGATTTAAACGACCCTATTGCGTTACACTTTTTTCCAACTTTTAGCATCAGTCTGGTATTACTCAGCATTCTTTATAAAACATCCCTACCTCAGGTGGCGAGTGTGCTGTGGCATTTGGGCGCGATTATCCAGTTTGGTTTATTGCTTTATATTATGAATAACTGGATTCATCACGAAAAATGGCAAATCACCCACCTGAACCCAGCTTGGTTTATACCCGTTGTCGGTAATATCCTTATCCCATTAGGTGCGCCCGCTTTTTCTCATGTCGAGCTAGGCTGGTTTTTCTTTAGCATCGGTTTAATCTTCTGGTTAATACTCAACAGTATTGTCATGTACCGCCTATTTTTCCATCCACCACTACTAAAATTGCTCGAGCCTACGCTCTTTATTTTGATTGCGCCACCTGCCGTTGGCTTTATCTCCTATATGACGCTAACAGGAAACCAAGGCGTTGATGATTTTGCACGTATCTTATATTACATAGCCCTGTTCCTAACAATTCTGTTACTGAGTCAAGCTAAGCGTTTTTTGCGTGTGCCTTTTGCCCTCTCATGGTGGGCTTACACCTTCCCAATAGGTGCAATGACAGTCGCGAGTTTCATTATGTATCAACATTTAAAATTTGATATTTTCGTTTACTTAGCCGGACTCCTTTTATTGATTCTATCGGCATTGGTATTACACCTTACATTCAAAACCATTATGGCTATTAAGAGTAAGAAGCTTTGTGTGGCTCCCCTACCACTGAGTACGTCAGCAGTACCCATTTCAGAAAAATAAGCTTGTTATTTTATGAGGGTGACTCCTTATTTCAAAAGCCCCTTAATAAGGGGGTGTACGTTGTTAATTTTTGTAAGATCAAGCCCAAAAGTATTCTGTGTCTGAAGAGCAAACACACTATAATCCAACCACTCCAATAGACAAGTTAGGTGACCATGACTCTTTCCCCGCCAGAAAATCAAAACCATGCGATTCAATACAGCATTACGCCCCAAGATCCAAAGGGGCACTTATTTGAAGTCACTTTGACTATTGCATTCCCTGCTCAGCCTTATCAGCAAGTTCGTCTACCTAACTGGATCCCAGGTAGTTATTTGATTAGGGATTTTTCAAAACACCTGATTGATTTAAAAGCCATGGATTCCAAAAACGAGCCTCTTGAGCTGTTTTGGACTGAAAAGTCGACTTGGCAGTTTGCGAGTAATGGCAAACCCGTCACAATTCGTTATCAAGTCTATGCTTGGGATTTATCCGTACGGGGTGCACATTTTGATGAAAGTCACGCCTTCTTTAATGGCACCTCGGTCTTTTTAGCCGTCGATGGACAGCGTGAAAAATCTTGTTCATTAGAGGTTTTTAGCACGGAATTCACTCAAGCCAACCACTGGAAAATAGCCACGGGATTACCTTCTCAGAAAGTTAACAAATTCGGTTTTGGAACTTATCATGCTCCGAACTACGATTCGTTAATAGACCACCCTTTTGAACTAGGCACCTACGCTGAAGTTGATTTTGAAGCTTGCGGGGTTCCACATAGAGTAGTGTTAACCGGGCTTTTTGACTTGGATGAAGATCGCCTCAAGGCCGATCTTATTAAAATATGCGAATATGAAATCAAGCTATTTGGTGAGCCTGCTCCGATGCAAAATTACCTTTTTCAGGTAATGGTAACCGGCAGTGATTATGGTGGTCTAGAACATCGAAATTCGACTGCTTTAATGTGCAGTCGTGATGACCTACCCTATATAGGGATGAAAAAGGCGACCGATGGTTATTTGAGGTTTTTAGAGCTCTGCAGCCATGAGTACTTCCATACTTGGAACGTTAAACGCATTCAGCCAGAAATTTACCAAAAAGCAGATTTAAGTGAACCCGTTTACACCAATCAATTATGGTGGTTTGAAGGTATTACCTCTTACTATGATGGCTTAATTTTAAAACGTGCAGGCCTGGTTGATGATGAAACCTACCTAAACTTATTAGCCAAACAGATGAGCAGTGTCTATCGTATGCCCGGGCGATTTCTACAATCGGTGGCTGAATCGAGCCTGTTAACTTGGACAAAATTCTACCAGCAGAATGAAAATGCGCCGAATGCGATTATCAGTTACTACACCAAAGGCAGTCTGATTGCTTTAGGCTTAGATTTAACGATTCGTCAGCAGACCCAAGGAGTGAAATCACTGGATGACGTTCTACTCCATTTGTGGCAACACTTTGGTAAAACGGCCGTCGGCTTGCAAGAAGGTCAAATTGAAGCACTTTGTTCAGAGGTTTCTGGGATTGATTTAACAGACTTCTTCAACCGTTATTTATACGGCACAGAAGACCTGCCATTTGAGACCTTATTTAAAGGTGTAGGCATTGAATTTAGTTTACGCCAACCGACCTCTTTAACGGATTCTGGAGGAAGCATTCCCCCTGAAGAAGATTCAGTCGAGTTACAATTCGGTGCAAATGTATCTGATACCCTACAACAAACGGTGAAAATAACCCATATATGGAATAATCGACCTGCACACCAAGCAGGATTATCGGCAGGTGATGAGTTAATCGCCATTAATGGTGTCAAAATAAGCACCCAAGCTCAGCTTCAACAACGCTTGAAACGAAGCCAAGAGAGTACGCCTTGGCAGTGCCATTTCTTTAGAAGAGATGAGTTAAGAAGCTGCCTCGTGCATTTAACACCTGCGCCAGCAGATCGAGTCACGCTTATTGAAATGCTAAACAAGCCTACAAACAGCACACAATGGTTAATGTAAAATGAATTCAACTAACACAATCACAGAATCGAGCACTCAAGAGAAACTGCAAGCTCTGAATAATCAGATTCAAACACTGGAAATGAACCAGGCCTTTCAAGAAGACAATATGGAAGCCATGGAAAAAACCATTGTGCACCAACATATGGAGATTCAAAATCTCCAAAATAAAATGACGCTCTTATCAGATTATCTAAAAGCGTTAAGACAAGATGTTGGGCAAAGTGGCATCAAAAATCCTGAAGATGAAGTGCCGCCTCCACATTATTAATGCTTAACAATCCAATTGTGCGTTTTAAATGACTGTTAGAATGTAGGTTAAGTGTTTTATTTTTATTTAAAAGAACTTATTTAATATTGGACCCAATGCCATGAAAAAATTCGTGCTCATTATTGTTTTGCTTTTTGCTTGGCAGCACTTCTATTACATTCCTAATGCGCCTAAAATGGGGCCGGCAGAGTTTGCGAGTGTCATGCCTTTTCAAGGGAAGATTTCAACCGGCCCTTTTCACTTTAATGGTTACACACTTACACCACGAGCTAGTTTCGATGTGACCGCAAAAGTCATCTCTGCTGAGCGCTATTATTTTGATTTTCAAGCCAAACTTTCCCCTGTCGATTTCGCGCTTGGATGGGGGCCTATGTCGGATGAACGTACCTTAGAGCAGATTGATGTTTGGCAAGAAGATCGCTGGTATAAGTGGGAGTCGGATAATATGCCGATTTCCAAGGAGAAAATCATACTTAACAGTAGTAATATGCATATGATTCCTGGAACCGATGCCATTGCAAAAGAGTTAAAAAGAGTCCGAAATGGCGAGTTAGTTCTTATCACTGGAATGTTGGTGGATGTTAAGGATGGGAGTAGCTGGAAGTGGAAGACGTCGACAAGCCGCTCCGACACGGGCGCCAACTCTTGTGAAATTGTCTTTGTTCAATCGATAAAGATTATCAATTCAACTTACTAAATTACTCGTTAGAAATGAGTCATTATCGGAAATGACCAGGCCTGGTCATTTCGCTTTAAAGCCTAGATAAGCATTCAAAGAGGCCTAGAAAGAACCTTAACGCCTTTTCTTAAAGGTGCCATCACTTAGATCATGAATTGTTTTTTGCTTGCGGTTCAACTGTTTATTGATAGCCGATGCTTGTTTTACTGTAGTGCGCACACTGCTACCTTGATTGTGACGCAGATCTGGACGCGCCTCTTCAGGCATATCAACCGATTTTAAGAGCTGATTAACTTGCTTCCAAGTAAGCTCTTCAGTCTTACCCTTACGCAGGCTTTTAGGAATAGTGAAGCTACCATAACGAACACGATGCAGGCGACTGACAGGATGGCCTTGAGACTCCCATAAACGGCGAACCTCACGGTATCTACCCTGTTTTAGAGTGACGCGAAACCAATTGTTTTGACCTTCATCCTGACTTTGCATTTTGTGAATATTCGTAAACTTAGCGACTAAGCCCGGCTCTAATTCAACACCTTTCAACATTAACTTAATGGTTTCAGGTTTGACTTCACCAAATACACGTACTGTATATTCACGCTCCAACTCGTAGGATGGGTGCATCATGCGGTTAGCTAACTCACCATTATTGGTCAAAATTAGAAGTCCACTGGTATTTAAATCCAAGCGTCCAATACTAATCCATCGACCATTAAAAATACGTGGCAGTTGTGTATAGATGGTTTCTCTACCCTTATCGTCTTCACGACTGCAAACGCGACCTTCTGGCTTGTTATAGAGAATGACTTGAGTCGGTTGCTTTTCTAAGCGAGACTCTTTGATTAATTGATCCTTAACCTGAATGCGATCATTCATAGCATCCGCTCTATCGCCTAACTTCGCGACACGTCCATTCACTTTCACCGAGCCTTCTTCAATCAAAGGTTCTACGGAGCGTCGAGAACCGAAGCCTGCTCGCGCTAGAATTTTCTGTAGTTTCTCACCGGGCTGTGTGGTTGGTTTTTCAGTGCGCTTTTCTGTTTGCTCGGGGGTTGTCATCTGTTTCTCTTTTATTGTAGGTAACGATGTCACATCGTGATTAATTAAATATTAAATGCCGACTAAGGTAAAGATAGCCGTTTTGAAAAAAGTGTAAGGGCCAATCAGTAGCGGGCTTAACATGCCCATTACCATCAGGCCGACAAGGATAATAAAACCAAATGATTCAATGCGATTGTATTGCCAAGCCAGTTTTTTAGGTAGAAAAGCCGATACAACACGACTTCCATCCAGTGGTGGGATTGGTAGCAGGTTTAAGACCAGGAGAATAAGATTGATACTGACACCAGCAATGCCTGTATAAATCATAAACTGTCCCACATCAGGCGTGCTGACTTGAAGCATAAGGCCAATTTTGGCAATGACAGCCCAGGCAATCGCCATAATTAAGTTTGCTGTAGGACCTGCCACGGCAACCCAGGCCATATCGCGACTTGGATTTTTAAAGTTACGAGTATCGACCGGTACCGCTTTCGCCCAACCAAATACGAATCCACCCATCACCAATAAAGCAACTGGCACAACGATGGTCCCAATAGGATCAATGTGTTTAATAGGGTTTATTGTTAAGCGCCCCAACATACGAGCCGTTTGATCACCCAGTTTTGAGGCCGCCCAACCATGCGCAACTTCATGCAATGTAATCGCAAAAATAACGGGCAATGCCCAAACAGCAATTTTTTGGATTAAAGTTAATTCATCAAATCCCATCATGTCAAAAACTCTCCCTGTCCTTGGCGAACTAATACTGGTTCTTCTTCGGTAAAATCAATTATGGTTGTTGGCTCAAAACCACTAAAACCGCCATCTAAAACCGCGTCTAAAGTGTGTCCCAACTCTTCCTGAATAGACCAACCATCGGTCATTGGATGTTCTTCGCCTGGTAAAATCAAAGAGGCGGTCACTAAAGGCTTATCAAAATAAGCCAATAGAGCATTGGTGACTATATTCGTGGTAACGCGCAGTCCAATGGTCTTGCGCTTGGGTGTTTGCAAGCGTTTTGGAACTTCTTTACTGGCGGGCAAAACAAATGTGTACGGGCCAGGAAGGTGACTTTTTAAATAACGAAATTGGGTATTACCAACCTTAGCATAGGCCGATAAATTGCTTAAATCACGGCACATTAATGTCAATTGGTGTTGTTCCTCTAAGCGACGGATCTCACGAATGACATCAATACCTTTTTTACTATCCAATAGGCAGCCTAATGCATAACCCGATTCGGTCGGATAGGCTATAACACCGCCTTGATTAAGAGCATCCACTACTTGCTTTAATAAACGATCTTGTGGATTTTCGGCATGTACGCTGATGTAAAAACAATTTTTGGGTAGAATTTTTGCCACAGTTTTCCTAGATTTTTTCACTGTATTGAACAAGCCAGAATTGATACAAAAAAAATTCCAAACCTAATAAAAATTGATTTCAAATGCAACTTCTAATATTCGGGAATTATACCTGGTTTATTAGAAATAATTTCAGAGTTTACAAGTGGTTATCGAGGGAATCATAACTAAGCTTAATGGGGTCGTTAATCTTTGCTTTCAAGCCCTTTGATAGGGGTTTTAAATAACGTCCAAACAGGAGTGGCTTTTTCAGGTAGCGGAGCCAGCCATCCCAGTCCACGCCAAGTGTGCTCTGGACGATGAAAATCCGAGCCTAGAGAGGCATATAAGCCATGTGCATTCGCTCTATCCGCCATTCCTATAATGTCAGAAGAAGGTCGTGATTGATTCACGACTTCAATCCCCTGACCCCCCGCGGTTTTAAAATCAGCAATCAGCATGTTGAGTTTTCGGCTGGTAAACCGATAGACTTTTGGGTGCGCTATGACGGCGACACCACCTGCAGCGGTTATCCAACCGACAACGGTTTCAAGCGCTGGCCATTCACTATTAATGTAACCGATACGACCTCTTTTAAGATATTTATCAAAAGCTTGTGTAGCATTGCTAACTAAACCTTCTTCAATAAATAACTGGGCAAAGTGGCTTCTTCCTACAATACCAGAGCCGACTCGTTGTCTGATTTTATCCCCTAGATTGGTTAAGTTAAAGTTATGACGCTGATCGAGCTTGTCGATCATTTGGTTGGCTCGGTCCCAACGCATGGCGCGAACTTCAGCAAGGCCTGTTTGAAAGGCCTTATGCTTTACATCAAAATCCAAACCAACAATGTGAATAGTCTGCCCTCGCCAACTACAAGAAGCTTCAACGCCTGCAATTAATTGCACCCCTTGTTGTTCGGCATACTCTAATGCAGACTCATAACCAGCGGTCGTATCATGATCGGTGATTGAAAGACACTCAACATTATATTGCACTGCTAAATCAATGATTTCTGAAGGCGTGAGTGCCCCATCTGAGGCCGTGGTATGGCAGTGAAAATCTACTTTCATATTTTATTTATGTATCCATTTCTTTTAATCGAGTGTAAACCCATATAGAATCGTATAAATTACCATAAAAACCAATTATAAGAATCCTAATGAAATTACTATTTGACCTATTCCCCATCGTTCTCTTTTTTATAGCCTACAAAATGTATGATATCTACACTGCAACGGCCGTCATCATTGTTGCCTCAATTACTCAAGTACTCTATTTTTATATTAAAAACAGACGTGTTGAGAAGCTGCACATCATTACCTTAGTTCTGATTTTAGTATTGGGTGGCCTGACGCTTTACTTACAAGACGAAGATTTTATTAAGTGGAAACCAACCATTGTCAACTGGGGTTTTGCATTAGCCTTTCTGGGAAGTCACTATGTTGGTAAGAAGCCAATTATTCAACGCATGATGGATCAGATGATTCAATTACCTGAGTTAGTTTGGGGACGCTTAAGTTGGCTATGGATTGCCTTCTTTATTCTTTCTGGAGTGACCAATCTATATGTTGCCTTTAATTATGATACGAATACCTGGGTGAATTTCAAATTGTTTGGTTTAATGGGTATGACTTTGGTCTTTATCGTAATTCAAGGAATTTACATCAATAAATATATGCAAGAATCCGACTCCGAAGCTGAAGGTGAATTACTTTTAGATGGCAATGATATGGATATTGTTGATGACATCAAAGTACAGCAATCCGATACTAAAGACTCTAAAATAGCTAAAGACAAGGAAATTTAGAATGCTATATTCAATTTTTGCTTATGATGTGCCTAATAGCCTCCCTTTAAGAGACAAGGCCCGCCCTGAGCATGTGTCACGTTTAAAAGAACTAAACGAAAGTCACCGTCTAATTTTAGCGGGGCCTAACCCTGCGATTGATATGACCGAACCAGGCGATGCCGGTTTTACCGGTAGCTTGATTGTCGCTGACTTTAAATCTCTTGAATGTGCTGAAGAATGGGCTGCGGCTGATCCTTACGTGACCGCCGGTGTTTATGAAAGAGTTGAAGTAAAACCTTTTAAACAGGTGCTGCCGACTCCAAATAACTAAAGAAAAATCAACCTCTATAACTTAAGCCTAACCATTCAAGAAGGTTTTAACAATGTCAAATGTTGCTTATTTAATCCCGAAACGTCAACAAAAAGTGCAGTTACAAACCGCTGATCCATTAGAAATGGTGAATGCAGAATTTGTGAAAATACCTCTATTAGGCTGGACATCAGCGGGTGATCCAATTCAGATAGAAATGGATTACGACACTATTTCAGTACCTGTGTGTATGGTCAAAAAAGAGACTTTTGCTTTGCGTGTTAAAGGCAACTCCATGATTGATGAGAATATAGAAGATGGTGATATTGTCATTATAGAGCGTCGTTCTTCCGCTGAAAATGGTGAGTCCGTCGTGGTTCGCATCAATAATGAAGAGGTCACTATGAAAAAACTTTATATTGAAAAAACAGGCGTTCGACTTCAGCCAGCGAACCCTGATATGCAGCCAATTATCCTAAAAAATGCTGATATAGAGATCCTTGGAATTGTCACCGGCATTCTTAGACAGCCGTAGATAACCTCTTTTTTAGGGGATTTATATCCCCTGCCTCAATCGCACCTTAACGGAATTTCATAACGATGCCATCTACTCAGTCTATCCAACTATTCATAACGGGTGGGACTATTGATAAACAATATGAAGCCACCACCGGTACGCTCAACTTCCCCGCTACGCACCTGCCACAACTCCTGCAAGAGGCGAACAGCACGCTGGACATACCGATTCAAGTATTAATGCAAAAAGACAGCTTAGAGATGACTGAGCAGGATCGAGAGCTGATTGACCAGGCCTGTTCAAATTCAAAAAGCCAGATGATTGTGATTACGCATGGTACTGACACGATGGTAGAAACGGCTTTATCTTTGTTGCAGCATGCTATTACTCACAATTACTCGAATAAAACCATTATTTTAACCGGCGCGATGCGACCTTTTATGTTGCAGCATTCTGATGCGAGCTTTAATATAGGCGCCGCACTGATGGCGGTACAGTTGACGCCTGCCGGCGTTTATATTTGTATGAATGGTCAAATCTTCAATGCGGAACAGGTTCAAAAAGATCGCCAGCAAGGGATATTTAAACCTATCTAGCAGGTCTGTCTMAGTCAGTMRTRTTTTCTCCAGTGATTTCCAGGCAGGCCCTTCTAGTGGCCCCGCAAGAATATCGTTTTATAAGCCAATAGATTGTAAGCTGAGTCAAGTGAGTCGCTTGAATTCAAGTTCAACTGAATCCCCTTATTTTTATGCAAGGAATTACATGGCCATTATTGTTGCCTATATGATGGTTATCCTCATTTGGACAACCACACCCTTAGCCATTGTCTGGAGTGGTGAAAGCGACTGGTTCTTTGGCGTCGCCGCCCGCACCCTGTTAGGCGCATTGATTATTCTGCCTTTGTTATGGTGGAAAAAAGCTAAACAACCGGCTTTCAGATTAGATTATGAAGCTTTAAAAGTATATGTGATGGCCGCTTTACCCATCTTCGGTGGAATGACTTTAATGTACTGGTCCGCGCAATATCTACCTTCTGGTTGGATTGCAATTGTCTTCGCTATGACGCCTGTTATGACAGGGGTTATTGCCCATTATTTACTGCCTGACAAAAGATTAACGCCCCGTAAAATCATCGCGATTGGTTTAAGTCTATTTGGCTTATGGGTCATCTTTGCCCCGAATTTAGAATCCAAGCTAGCAGGAATGCAACTTATCGCCATTCTAGCGGCTTTCATGGCTGTGATATTACACTCTTTGGGCTCAGTACTGGTCAAACGCTGTGGCACTAGCTTACCTCCGCTTCATATCGTGATTGGTGCTTTATGGGTGACTGTCATTGGTCATCTAATCATAGACCCAACAGCACTATTGACTTGGCCAGAGCTACAGCCACGTGAAAGTGCTGCCATTCTCTATGCGGCAACCGTAGGGTCGGTGATTGGATTTTTATTCTATTTTTATTTGATACGCCATGTTGACGCGATGAAAGTCGCTTTAATCCCCGTGATTACACCGGTATTTGCACTTTTGATTGGGCATTATTTAAATAATGAAGAACTTAGTTTAACGCTTTGGTTTGGAACAGGAATCGTTATCTTTGGGCTGGTTTTATTTGAGTGGCGATTCAAAAATCGCAAGGTCATTTAAATAAAGAATGACCAGGCCTTATATGTTGAAAGTGTTCTCCAGAAGTGGAGAATTTATTAGGGACGCTTAGTAAAAGGACAGAGAGATCTTGTGACCAGGCCTAGGGTAAGACCTTCCATGCCAGATTAAGACCTCTTGTCCTCACACACTATAAACTGAACGGTATCTTAGGCAGGACACGACTCCTAGCCTGTATTCATAAGGTTAGTAAAGCCATAGTGTGAACTTACCAAGCGAGACTAAATCCTATCACATATTAGGCGGTTTATCATGGCGACATACATTGGAATTGACATAAGCAAAGACACCTTTGATGCGGCAACAAGTGAGCAGAAGCAAAGCATCATTTTTAAGAACACTGTAGCAGGATATAAAAAATTCAAAACTTGGGTTTCTAAGTTTAATGAACCTCAWGTTTGCATGGAAGCAACAGGGAAATATTATTTGGGGCTAG
>VCMI01000182.1 GCA_006222135.1 Thiomicrorhabdus sp.
AAACCGACAAAACTTATACCGGAYWAACAGGAAAAGTCATTATCAGACATGCTTGAGCTTTACCCCACTCTAGGCAAGGCATACCGATTGAAAGTGCTGTTCAATGATGTATGGGACATGCCAAATAAAGTGGCGGCAACGACGTTCCTGACCAACTGGTGCAGAGAGGTCGAAGAGTCAACTATTCCCGCCTTTATGGCTTTTGCAAAAACGGTCAAAAGACATTGGTCTGGAATTATTCACTTTGTCGAGTCGCGTATTAGCAACGGTATTTTGGAAGGCATTAATAGTAAGGTGCAATTAGCCAAAAGACGCGCCAGAGGCTATCGCAATATCGGGAATTTCATCAACATGATTTATTTCCTATGCGGAAAACTGAAATTCAACTACCCACTCTATTTCACATAGAGCCAATTAATTATTAAACAGGCATGATTCAGTCATACTTTTTCAGGGCAACTCTCCTCCAAAAAGACTAGAATATTCAGCCATAAAGCTAAGTACAACATTCACCACTCAAATGGACAAACATAATGGAATTCTTAAAAGCCTATCTTGATATCGGCATATTCGGTCTTTTAGGCCTAATGGGCTTTATTGCCTTATGGATAACCATTGAGAGAGTGCTTTTCTATCGCGCCCTAAAGATTAATGAATTTGAACATGGCGCTTATCTGCACATTGCGATGACCCGAAACCTGACCACGCTCTCGAGCATCGGTGCGAATGCACCTTACGTTGGTTTACTCGGAACGGTTGGMGGSATTTTAATTACCTTTTATGACCTTGGGCAGCAGCAGAGCCTCGACACGGGCTCAATCATGCTCGGTTTAGCTTTGGCCCTTAAAGCGACTGCAGCGGGCATTGCACTGGCCATTCCTTGCATTATGTCTTACAACGGTTTGATGAGAAGAGTTGATGTTTTTAATGCACTCTACCGTGCACAACAATAAAAGCTTATTTCAATAAACACGCTATAAATTGAGCCCCTTATGAGTCATCGAGAAATGCCACGCTTTGATGCCATTAATGTCATCCCATTAATCGATGTTATTTTGGTTCTGTTAGCCATCGTCTTAACCACCGCCAGTTTCATTGTCAAAGACAATTTAAAAATTGAACTGCCAGAAACCGCCAGCACACAAAGCTATGTTCCGCCTGCAGATCAAATTCCCATCCGTTTTGATATTGATAAAGACAACCAGCTCTATTTAGATGAACAACTGCAAACCCTGCAACTTGCGGAACAATTCCTAAAAACATTATCGAAAGAGCAGACCATTATTATTCAAGTGAACAAAAAAGCGGAGTTCGGTGTATTTGTCGGTCTAATTGATGCTTTAAAAGCACAACAACTTAATAACTTAACCATCCTTACTCAAGCCAAGTCAGCCCCCAAACTCAGCAACGCCACAGAACGCTGAGTATGAAATCAACCGCTCGTCTCTCGTTTATTATTGCCACACTCCTTTATGCTACTTTACTGTTGGCAGGCTATTGGCTGTTTTCATTAACGATTAAAGAACCCAAGCAACTGCCAGAAAAACTCACAGCTCTGCCGGTTAGCTTAAATATGTTCCAAGCTACAGCTCCGACGATACAGGCAATCTCAACACCAGAAGAAATTGAAGTTAAGGTCATTGAGAAACCTGAAATTAAGCCGGTCGTAAAACCAACCGTTGAGCCAAAAGTTGTTCCAAAACCGGAGCCTATCATTGCAAAACCCGTTATTAAAAAACCAGCTCTGCCCGTTGAACCCGTCGTCGCAAAACCGACTATCGTTAAACCAAAAACCGTCAAACCTAAACCGCCAGAACCGATCGAAAATCCGTTAAAAGAAGCCAAAACCGAGTCTACTCTAGCCGCTAAACCAAGCCCTGTTATGACTCAAATCAAGGAAACATCTGAGCCTGTCGCTCCACAACTGAATAGACAGGTCAGCAAACAACAACAAGCGAATGTCGAGCAAGCGTATCTATACGAATTGAGAAATGAAATTTTAATGCATGCGCAACACACCTATCCAAGACGTGCTAAACGTCGCCGATGGGAAGGTGTTGTCACCCTCTCATTCACCTTACTGCCATCCGGTAAGATTCTGGGATTAAGCATTCAAGAATCCTCAAGTCGACAAATATTAGATGATGCGGCCACCAGTATCTTACAAAGCAAAATGCGCAATCAATTCCAGCCTTTTCCCGCAGAGATCACCCGCAAGGAGTGGGAAATCACCATTCCTGTCAGTTATCATCTCAGATAAAATAGCTCCAAAGAAAAACCCCCCTATTTTTATGAGATTTTTATTTGCCTGCATTTTGGTACACTATGCACATTTAGAAACCCTGAAAACCAAACAATAGGAACGTTTTGTGGATTACACTCTGCCAACCAAAACCATAGAAGACACCAAAGCAGATTTGGTCAAACGCTTTACCCATTTTGAAAATCCTAAGGATCGCTACAAGTATCTAATTGATATGGGCAAGCAACTACAAATGCTCGATGAAAGCTTTCAGACAGAAGAGAACCGTATACACGGTTGCCAGTCTCAGGTATGGATTCACATTGAAGAGAAAGATGGCCACCTGTTTATGCAAGCCAAAAGTGATGCTGCGATTGTTTCAGGTTTGATTGCATTAATGCTACGAATCTATCATGGCCGTACGCCTGAAGAAGTCGCCACTACGCCCTTAGACTTCTTAGCTGAAATCGGTTTATTACAGCAGTTATCGCCTAACCGCTCTACCGGTTTGTATCATATGATTAAACGTATTCAGGCAGAAGGTCAAAAACGATTGGCTTAGGTTTTTACCAGGCCTGGTAGGTTTAAAATTGGCTTATGGCTTAGTTGAGAAGCCTTGCTAAATTTCGTATTTCATAATCTATTTTCATAAAGGCTTCCCGTGACTATTTTGCGTGCCCAAAATAGTAACCACAAAAGGGCACCCCGCTCAATCAATCGGCATTCCCTAAACTCATTCACTGAAATCCCAGAACTCGCTTACGCTCAGACACCTGGGATTTTTAAACGTTCATTTCGTTAAGGGAATTGCACGATTGCTTTCAATGGGGAGTTCGGTGTGAAGTTTAAGCTTTCAGATAAACTCTAAATTTAAAATGACCAGGCCTGGTAAGAATATAAAAGCACTCGAAGTATTGAAATAAAAATTACTGTGCTCACGTAAAAACCACCCCTTTTGTAAGCAATCGTAATTTTCATACCCCAAGGGCACTTCCGTTGGGCGCTAGTGAAGGACGCGTTTAAAAATTCCCTGTGTTTGAGCGCAGCGAGTTTAGGGAATGTCAGCGGACAAGCTTAGTGAAATAGAGGGCGTCAGCAGGGTTCGTTTTTTGGTTACTTTTTTCCGAACAGCAAAAAGTAACGTGAAGCCGATAGAAAATAAGAAAGAGTTATCAGAATTAAAAAGGCTTACTCAATCATTGATGAAACACTTAATTTTATCCCCCCAAATTATTACATCATTGCTTTAAATCAGTCGT
>VCMI01000183.1 GCA_006222135.1 Thiomicrorhabdus sp.
AGGTASACGACGGCTTGCTGTGGGCTTAAATCCTGTTCAATAAGTTGGCTGATCCAGTCCTTGACAGGTTGAGTCAACATTTAGGGATTTATGCGCCGTTTGCCGTCTTTCTACTGCCAGCTTATTAGCTTGTTTATGACGGTAGCCTTTCTTGCCTCTATTGCGTTTTAATTCTCTGCAAATGGTTGAGGGATGGCATTCAATATTGTCGGCAATCGCTTTTTGCGAAAATCCCTCTTTCAATAATGCGTAAATCTGGTGTCTTTGACCCTCGGTCAGTTGGTTATAACTCATTTTGCAATTCTCTTGGTCGGGAAAAGCCTTCGAGTTTAACTCAACTGGCTCTTCCTATTTCCAAATTGCACTTATTATCCGAAACCGCGATGTTTATAATTTATCATCTAGGTACTAAATAGTGTATCCACTCCAAATTTTCTTTTGATTCAGTCGCAACTCCCCAAGGAGATGTAGGTTCAGAAAATGCAATAGAAGCGTAGCCTAAAATACATAAAACACCGAATAATTGTTTCATGGAGGTTCCTGGGAAATGTAGAGAATCAAGTTCATCTGATTATAGCAAATTAATTAATTAATCGTGATAGCCTGAAAACTTGACCGTTTTACGGCTTTAAATAATCATTTGGTTGAATAGCCACTAATTTGCCAGATTTATTTGAAGATATTTCATCTTAAATATTTTAGATATAAAATATAGGGACCTTTGCATGAGCCAAAGACGAGAGAGAAATCGACGAAGTGCCCCTTTTTAGCTTTTTATTGCAATATAGCTAAAGTGATAGGGAGCATAATTCTCAATATCGATTTTTTGGATTGAATGAAATCCGGCCGTTTTTAACCAGTTTTGGCATTGCTCTGGTGTCGGTCTAATCTCTAAAGAAGGTCCCCTTGGCGTTTTAAAGTCGCTTCTCCAGTGCATTATTGACAATACGCCATTGGGTTTTAATAGTTGATAAGCTTGCTTTAAAAGCGCTGCAGGGTTTTCAAGATGGAGAAGATTATAAATCATGACGTGAGTGGCAGATTCGTCTATTAACCCCGTGCCATTTTGAATAAAATCTTGTTGCTGTAGTTGGATATTGGAGATTTGTTGTTGGTGCGCCAGTTCCATTACAGAGTGCACTGCTGTGGGGTCGATATCGAAAGCATATAGGGTTTGCTGAGTCTGTAAGCTGGCAGGAATGGTAAAGGTTCCATAGCCACATCCAAATTTAACCGTATTGCCGGCAGGAGTGCTGATGAAAAGCTTTTCAATGATACTAGGCGCATCAAAGAAACTCTCCCAATACTCCATCTCAGGCATGCCACTTTGTCTAATTTTCAAGAGAGTCACTCCTTTTGATTGGGTTAAACCACCTGGTTAACTTCAAAAGGTAATCCTGCGGCTTTCCACTCAGGAAAACCCTCTTCTAATCTAAGTGCTTCAACTCCTTCTTGACGTAAAGCCTCCACCATTTGGTATGAATATGCGCAATATGGGCCTCTACAGTAGGCAACAACCGTTTTGTCATGGGGTATGTCGTTTATTTTTGTGCGATTGATTCCGGCGAAATATTGACTGCGCCCTTGATGTGACCTTGTCCAAACTCTTTCGGAGGTCTGACATCCAGTAACAAAATCACGCCATTATTCATTTTGGCGAGTAATTCTTTACTGGAAATCGCCTCTGTCTCGATATGGCTTGGTAGGATGTCTTGCTTTAGGCGGTTTACTTCCGCTAAATGATTTTCAGCCGTATTTCTCAAGCAGCTAATGAGTTGAATGACGTCATCTCCGGCAATTTTGTAAAGTCGACTTTTACCCTGTTTTCTCATTAAAACCAGGCCGTTTTGCTTTAGGAGTTGTAAGTGTCTTGAGGTATTTGCAGTGCTCAGGCCTGTTAACTGGCTAAGTTCATCCACACTACGCTCAGCTTGTGCCAGATAATCGAGTAACTCGATTCTCTGTGGCGAAGCTAAGCTTTGCGTGATGAGGGCAAGTTGTTCAAAAAGTTGCTTTTTGATTTCAGACATTATCATTCCGTATTACATTGTTTAATTGAATGATATGTTATGGACTTACCAAATTCAATTTATCCAGAGATATTCGCGTTAATGATCTCATTCATTTTGTCTGGAAAGGGCGGTAAATCCTCAAGAACCTTTTCAATAAAGGCATCTTTTGTTAACTTCAATGAGGCATTGTTGGCTTTTTCGTAACCAACTGTGGAGCTGGGTTTTGCCGAAATTCCTACCCCACAGACGCTCCCGGCTTTAGCCCCTGGCAGTATTTCAATGTGATCAGGCAGTGTCAGAATCTTGCTGTGAATTGAATCGTATAGATGTGCTGCCATTTCTCGTTCTTGGCCTTTTAAATCTGGTCGACCTACGCTGCCGACAAACAGCGTGTGCTGCGAAATCAAAAACCAGGGTAAAGGTCCACGAGAAAAATCAGTGACTAATAGACAGATTGAATCCATTGTGTGTCCAGGGGTGTGAAAGACTTCTACGCCTACATTACCCGCGGTAAATTTTTCCCCATCCTTAAGAGGGGTGAATGAAAACTTAGGGGATGCTGACTCATGTAGCATATAGCTTGCACCTGTACGTTTTACAAGCTCCATTGCGCCAGAGAGATGATCGGCATGAATATGGGTGTCTATGACATAGTCTATATTGACCCCCTTTTGAGCCGCTTGCTCTATAAACCACTCCACATCTTCTTTATGAACATCGATGGCGATGCTTTTTGCTTGACTGGCACAGCCCATGAAATAAGCAATAGAGGATGGATCTGACGGGACTTCTCTCTGAATTAAAAACATATGATTCTCCAGTGTAATGGTGTTGATCTTGTTGATTGAGTGTTGTTTTAACATTCAATTGATTGTTTGAATGTTAAAACAGCGCCTGCTATAATGCAATAAATTTTTTGAAAAGAGAGAATGGGCGTGTCTGAATATAAAAAAATCATAGAGCCGGTAGCACAAGCGATCAATACGCTTGAAACCCATATTGAACATGGTATCTCCGCTAATAAGCATCAATTTAGCCTACATTTGATTCAAATTTTCCTAGTGGGCCTGACAATTGGGATGACAAGAGTTGTGATACCAGGCCTGGCGGAAACTGAATTTGGATTGGCTGACCAAGCATTTTTTCTGCTGGCATCCTTTGTGAGTCGTCGTGT
>VCMI01000184.1 GCA_006222135.1 Thiomicrorhabdus sp.
ACACGACGACTGTCCTGACTTGTATTTGATTTTTCAGCAACGTGCCTGTTTTGGTGTGGCTAATGCCACCAGCATGTCTTCGTCGTTCAGTCTGAAGTAAACGGTCAACTGTTGCAGGACTTACTTTTAAGAGCTTATCTCTAATTTCTTGCGTAACTCTAAGATGACCATGACGCTCCATTGCACTTACTAAATTTGGAATGAAAGGGACTAACCGTTTAGAGCATATTTGATTTGCTGTATTCCATACGATAGTTAGCGCATGAACGAACTGTTCATCGTATACTTGCGCTCCAGGACGCTTCGGTGGGCTTTTAGCCGATGTGAAATTTGGTTTTTTTGAAAGTAGTTGAATCGCGTATTTTCTGTCATATCCAGTTGCTGCTGCAAAGCCATCCAAAATCTTAGTTTTCTCTGGTTTTGCAGCTTTGTTATATGCATTTCTCACACCATCAAGCATTTCTCGCCGAGCAGAAAGACTCATTAATTTTTTCATACATCACCCATTTAACCCGATTTAAAGTTTGATTTTAAATGAGTCAATGACTGTTTTATAGTTTGGTAATTAATGAGTCAATGCGGACCGGACAAAGTAATTGACGCTGTATAGCCGTAAATTCAAAAAATACCGTTTTCTATCGCATAAAATTTCTTATCCAATAGAGATTGAAGCTACATGTTTTATCAAATATTCCGCATTGATATGTGCATAACGTTTGACCATTTGTTCTGACTTCCAGCCACCTAATTCTTGAATGACTGGAGTGGTGTTGTCTTTTTCAAAGCCATTAATTGTTTATGTTTTTGACCAATAGTTAAACTATTGGTTTAACTATCTTTAAATTTATAAATTATTTATTTATAATTGAGATTAAAAGATAAACTATTGGTGTAACTATGTCTTCAAAAATAAACTGGCTTCTTAAGAATACTGCTCCAGGCTCAATTGTGCTCCAATCTTGGTTGACTAAGCATGGAATAAGTCCTCAGTTAGCCGCTAAATATAATGGCAGTGACTGGATACATAAATTAGCCAATGGTGTCTATGTTCGCTCCGGTAAAAAACAGGGTGGCATGAGGCCGTTTCAGCGTTATCAAAACAACTTTCTTTGCCGGTCGCACTTGCCGGTATCTCTAGTTTGGCTTATCAAGGCAAGTCACATTATTTGCAACTGAATAATGATTCTGTCTGGGTAAGTGTCTCAAATAAATCAAAATTACCAAGCT
The DNA here is from genome assembly GCA_006222135.1 of Thiomicrorhabdus sp. Lineage (GTDB taxonomy): Bacteria > Pseudomonadota > Gammaproteobacteria > Thiomicrospirales > Thiomicrospiraceae > Thiomicrorhabdus. The sequence goes on from VCMI01000184.1 coordinate 1,228, forward strand.
GGTTCAAAGAATTTTACCAATTAGATGAAAGATACCTAAACTCCGACGAGCCGCCTTGGAAGTTAATTACACATAAAAACATTAACTCTCTAAAAGAGAATGACTTTATAACGCTCGATGTGAACGGGGTTGAAATGAGTTCAAGTGGCCAGGAGTTAGCCGTTTATGAAATGCTTGAACAAGTACCCAAAGCATATTCATTTGAGTATGCAGCTGAGTTAATGCAAGGATTGGTTAATTTAAGCCCAAGGAAAGTGCAATCGCTTTTGGAACGCAGTTCTTCTGTGAGAACGAATCGTCTATACCTGTTTTTAGGTCATTACTATCAGCATCCTTGGATAGAGCGTATACAAGAAGAAAATATTCAGCTGGGTTCAGGTAATCGACAGATTGTTGTGGGTGGAAAGCTTGATAAAAAATACCACATAACCGTGCCTAAATCGTTTGCTTTAAATGAAGAGAATCACTATGGATAGAACGTCACCTTATTACAAACAAGTTGCTCTGCTTATAAGAGTTTTACCATTTGTCGCCCAAGAAGGGGTGTTTGCGTTAAAAGGTGGAACTGCAATCAACCTTTTTGTTAGAGATTTTCCAAGATTATCAGTCGATATTGATTTAGCCTATTTGCCCTTAGAGCCACGGGCAGAAGCGCTAAAAAATGTGAGGAGTGCGTTACAACGAATTGTGGATAGCTTAAATCAAGAGCATGGAATCGTTTCAGCGGTACAGGACAATAGACAAGATGAAATGCGCATTATTGTAAATACGTCAGAGGCTCAGATAAAAGTTGAGGTATCTCCCGTTGCAAGAGGAACGCTTCATCCTCCTGTAATGATGGACATTATTGAGTCTGTTGAAGACGAATTCGGCTTTGCATCTATTCAGGTAGTTTCTCTTCCTGATCTGTACGGCAGTAAACTGTGCGCAGCACTTGATCGTCAGCACCCAAGAGATCTGTTCGATGTCAAAATATTACTTGAAACAGAAGGTATTAATCGTGAAATATTTAATGGATTCATAACCTACCTACTCAGTCATAACCGACCACTTTCGGAAGTTTTAAATCCAAGATGGAAAGACTTATCTGAAACGTTTGAAAAAGAGTTCAAAGGGATGACCTTTGCAACCATTACGTTTGATGAACTTAATCAAACTACTCATCAAATGATAAAGGCTTTAAGAGCGCAATTTACTCAGCAGGATTATGATTTCTTAAAATCATTTAAAGCCGGTCAGCCCGATTGGAGTCTTACAGATAATCCGCAAATACAAAACTTACCTGCTGTGAAATGGAAGCTACAGAATATTCAAAGAATCCCTCAAAATAAACATTTAGAGTCTATCAAAACTTTAAATGCAGTTATGGATACGCGGTTATAAAATATACAGCTTAGAAGGGGCTTGCCAGAATGATCTTAAGGTAAGTGTCAGATAATAAAACGACCGTTTTGTTTACAGCTTTCTGGACAGTCTAAAACACTCGCGGTTTCGGATAATAAGTGCAATTTGGAAATAGGAAGAGCCAGTTGAGTTAAACTCGAAGGCTTTTCCCGACCAAGAGAATTGCAAAATGAGTTATAACCAACTGACCGAGGGTCAAAGATACCAGATTTACGCATTATTGAAAGAGGGATTTTCGCAAAAAGCGATTGCCGACAATATTGAATGCCATCCCTCAACCATTTGCAGAGAATTAAAACGCAATAGAGGCAAGAAAGGCTACCGTCATAAACAAGCTAATAAGCTGGCAGTAGAAAGACGGCAAACGGCGCATAAATCCCTAAAGTTGACTCAACCTGTCAAGGACTGGATCAGCCAACTTATTGAACAGGATTTAAGCCCACAGCAAGCCGTTGACTACCTCAAAAGCAATAAAGGAATTAGTCTTCATCACGAAACGGTCTATCAGTATATCTATCGTGATAAAGCCAATGGAGGCCAATTACATCAGCATTTGAGAATTGCCAATAAACCCTATCGCAAACGTTACGGGAAAAATGACCGTCGCGGGCAAATCAAAAACCGTATCTCGGTTGTGTGAGCGTCGTGT
>VCMI01000185.1 GCA_006222135.1 Thiomicrorhabdus sp.
TTGAGTTGAGGGTAGCCTTTATATTCGCCGGTCTGTTCGTTTTGATGGCAGTTGTTACTCAGTTGGTGATGTATTATTTTGGCGATGCAGGTGTTAAATATTTGTCGGTAGTGGTTGGTTTTACAGATATTGATCCATTTGTACTGTCTTTGTTAAATGGTGAGTATCAAACTCCTGATAGTGTGATTGCGGGCGCGATTCTGATTGCGGCAGGCGCCAATAATTTACTTAAAGGGATTTATGCCTTAGTGTTGGGCGAGAAAAAGGCGGGGCGTCACTCGGCGTTTTGGTTGAGTGTATTAGGCGTGTTAACTATTACGGTCGGCTGGTTGCTTTAAGATTGAATGACAGGCGATTGTTTTGCATTTGGATTAAGCTAAGTCTTAAGTCCCGTTAAATTAAGAGTTACCAGGCCTGGTAACTCTTAAGGCACTCTTAATGGTTGTTAAAAGCTGATTTAGACAGTGGACTTTAAGTCCTCTAGGCAGATGTTTTGTAGACCATTTATTTTGAATTATCTGCAATAAGTGCCCTAACTTCGGCAATCACTGAAGCGGTTTGAGGGCGTACTCCACGCCATAATTAAAAAGCTTCGGCCGCTTGGCCGACGAGCATGCCCAAGCCATCCATTGTCTGACAATTTGGCTGCGCTTGTTTTGCCCAATCCATAAAGATGGTCGGTTTATCGCCATACATCATGTCGTAAACCAGCGCATTTTCAGCAATCAGTTTGTCTGAAATAGGCGGTAGCTTGCCGTCTAGGCTGGCGGAGGTACCATTAATGATAATGTCATATTGGTGTTCAGGAATATCCTGCCAGCCACTACCTGTGATAGGCGTATCTGTTGTAAAACGCTCACCTAAAGCGATCGCACGTTGCGCGGTGCGGTTCGCAATATGCACCAGGCCTGGTTGTTTTTCCAATAATGGTTCTAAAATGCCTTGCACCGCTCCTCCGGCGCCTAAAATAAGCACTTTCTGGTCTTTAAAAGGGCGTAAACCATTCAGTTCAATGTCATTTACCAAGCCGATGCCATCGGTGTTGTCACCGCTAGTAGTACCATCTTCGTTAAAAATAAAGGTGTTCACCGCGTGTGCGCTTTGTGCTCTTTGTGAGAGTTGGTCGGCAGACTCAAACGCATCTAATTTAAAAGGCACCGTGATATTGATGCCTTTATAGCCGCGGTTTTTCAAGTCAGCAACCGCCCACTGGAAGGTTTTGTCGTCTGTATCAACACGAACTGCTTCATAGGCCATGTCTTGCTGGGTCTGCTCGGCAAAGAGGCGATGAATCAATGGCGATTTTGAGTGGGCGATAGGATCGCCAATCACAGCATATAGATCAGTCATAGGAAAAATTAACCTTCTTTTAACCAAGTGGCGGCTGATTTTGCATAGTAGGTCAAGATACCGTCCGCACCGGCACGTTTACAGCTGAGTAGGAGTTCTAGTACGACAGCTCTTTCATCTAACCAGCCTTTCTCAGAGGCGGCTTTGAGCATGGCATATTCACCGCTGACGTGATAAACGTAGGTCGGAGCTTTGAACTTGTCTTTAATATCACGCACTATGTCTAGGTAAGGAATGCCGGGTTTGATCATAACCATGTCCGCGCCTTCGTTTAGATCTAAAGCCACTTCATGCAAGGCTTCATTACGATTTGCTGGATCCATCTGATAGGTATTTTTATTACTTTTACCTAAGTTGCCGGATGAACCAACCGCATCACGAAACGGACCGTAAAAGGCAGAGGCGTATTTGGCTGAATAAGCCATGATACGTGTATTAACGTAACCTTTAGTTTCAAGTAGTTCGCGGATTTCAATAATGCGGCCATCCATCATATCGGATGGTCCAACGACATCTGCTCCTGCTTCGGCGTGTGATAATGCTTGTTTCATTAGGGCGTCAATGGTGTCGTCATTTAAAACATAACCGTCATCGTCAATAATGCCGTCTTGGCCGTGGGTGGTGAATGGATCAAGCGCGACATCCGTCATTACCCCTAACTCTGGGCAGGCCGCTTTAACCGCACGTATTGCGCGTTGTGCGAGACCTTCTGGATTATAAGCCTCTTCCGCTTCCAGTGACTTGACGTGATCGGGTGTGACCGGAAAAAGAGCAATCATCGGAATGCCCAATGCAGTGATTTCTTTCGCTTCCTCTACTAAAAGATCTATACTCAGTCGTTCAACGCCAGGCATAGAGCCAACAGCTTGACGGCTGTTGTGACCTTCCGTAACAAACATCGGTAGAATTAAGTCATTGGTGGTGAGCGTGTTTTCACGCATTAAACGGCGAGAGAAGTCATCTTTGCGCATGCGACGCATTCGAGTGATTGGGTATTGACGATCAAGCATTGGAAGCATCCTTTAAACTTATGAGAGCTCTTTACAGCGGTCATTGACTCGTGCAAAGCTCTCTATGTATGATTTAATTTGGTTTATTGTAAGCCAATAAGCGTCATAAAATAGAAGGTAAGCAGAAATTAATCTGTATATCGAAATGATTCCTGCCAGGCAGGTAAAAATAAAGGAGAAGGGAATATGGACGACTTAGTAGAGTTTGTTTTCTTTGATTTAAGTTTAGCTGAACGCTTTGAGAAATTTTGTGAGTCACGCGGAGTGACCGTTACATTGATTGCGGGCGAAACCTACTCAGGTGAGCCGGAATTCACCATTAGCATGCCCGAGGCACTCGATGAAGCGCTTACCCAGGAGATAGGGGACGAGTATGACGAAGTATTATTTGGTGATCAGGCGGCGATGATTGAAGGGAATGACGAAAATGGCGCGGTTGCAGATGCATGTGGTGTTCAAGTGCAGCTTCACTCTGGTCAATTTACCACGGTGGCGATCCATCCAGAAATCATGAATAAAATTTTATCTGTGTTAAGTGTCAGTGAGTTACAGACCTTTTTGTCGCAAGTCGCAGAAGATATTGAAAATCCAAAAAAGGGCTCCGTATGTGCAAGAAAAGACCTACCTACTATATAGAGTAGTTTTGAGTAAAAAGTGTCGAGAATAGAATTTACGAAGACCTGTCATAAAAAAATTATATAAGAGAATACTAATTTTTGGGGCGTTTTAACTTGCAGTCAGTAACTATAAAATTTATCATCACAAATTAGTAATTACTGCATGGCCTGAACAACGGTCGAAAAGGGTTCAGGCTATTGAACCAATTTAAAACTCTTGAATTTGGGGTTTTGCTGAAAAAGCAGAATCATCAAGGAGCAAAAATGACAGATAACATCGTAGACAAGGTTGCAGTACAGACTGAAGACAGTCGCAACCAAGGTCGACGCGCCTTTTTAAAAGGTAGCGCGGCCGTGGCTGCTGGAGTGATGTTCACTTCAGCCGCTAACGCAGCAGGAGGAGCTGGCTTCGATCCTAAGAAAGCTGTAGCACCTTATGCTGGTAAAACAGAATTAACTGACGTATTAAAAGACGGCGCAGCGCGTAAGTCTCTAGGTTTCGGTGTTCGTAAGTACCCTTACGGAATGCCTTCTCCTTTTGAGAAAGAAGTTCAGCGTCGTACGCTTGAGTGGTTAACGCCAGATTCAATGGCATCTATCACGATGTCTCCGATTCATTAGTTACACGGTATCATTACACCAAACGGTCTGCATTTTGAGCGTTACCACGGTGGTGTTCCGACAATCAATCCTGATGATCACCGTTTAGTCATTCACGGTTTAGTAGAACGTCCTTTGATTTTCACTATGGATGATCTTAAGCGTTTCCCTTCAGTTTCACGTATTCACTTCGTTGAGTGCCCAGCTAACGGTGCACTTGAGTGGAAAGGTGTTCAGTTGAACTCAGTTCAGTGGACTCACGGTATGATGTCTTGTGTTGAATACACGGGTGTACGTCTATCTGACCTATTGAAAGAAGCGGGTATCAAAACAGAAGGTAAGTGGATTATTCCTGAAGGTGTTGATGCATCTGGTATGGCTCGTTCAATACCACTTGATCTAGCGATGGATGATTGTTTTGTTGCATACGCACAGAACGGTGAAGCACTTCGTCGTGAGCAAGGTTACCCAATTCGTTTGGTTGTTCCTGGTTGTGAAGCTAACATGTGGGTTAAATACCTACGTCGTATTATGGTTCATGATGTGCCTATGCAACACCGTGAAGAAACGTCTAAGTACACAGAGCTTATGCCCGATGGTACTTCACAACGTTTCTCATGGTACATGGAAGCTAACTCAGTCATTACTTACCCATCTCCTGACTTTAAAATGCAAGGTCCTGGTAAATACTATATCCGTGGTTTAGCTTGGTCTGGTCGTGGTAAAGTCGCTAACGTTGATATTTCAACGGACGGTGGTAAAAACTGGAAAGAAGCTCACTTTACTTCAGCTGTATTGGATAAAGCTTGGACTCGTTTCGAAATGGAATGGGACTGGGATGGTTCTGAAGCATTCTTGATGAGTCGTGTTACAGATGAAACGGGTTATGTTCAGCCTCCAATGCCGCAAATGCGTAACTTGGAAGGTACTAACAATGTTTATCACCGTACAGCGATGGTAACGTGGAGAGTACACGGTTGGGATAATGGCACAAACGGAGGCATGATTGAAAATGTTCAATACTAAACAAACATTAGTTGCAGCTTCTATTGCAATACTATTCTCTAGTTCAGCACTTGCTATGTCTGGTAATTCAGACGGCGCTGCTGGTGATAAAATTGATGGTAAATATGCAGCAAACTATGCAGAAATTATCAAAAAAGCTGATGGTAAATACCTAGATAAAGCGGTTATCGAAGCGATCTTGGGTGCTGATGCAACTCACGGTCGTGACGGATTAGTTGGCAAGCTGGATCCAGCAAACCCATACTCTTTCGAAGTTGATGACAGCATTGATGGTGGTAACCACGGTAACGCACAGTGTAAAGTTCCTGCTGCATTCACTGAGGTTCACGACAGCGCTAACAAGCACTTCTACGACGATTCTTCATTCGTTGCAAACGGTTTTGGTACACCTATCGCTGAAGCTGCTTTAAGCAAATGGAATATCACAGTAGATGGTGATGGTAGAGGTTTACCAGAAGCTGGCGTAGGGATGACCATTGAAGAAGGTGGTAAGGTTTACGTTCAGTTCTGTGGTATGTGTCACGGTGATTTTGGTGAAGGCGCTAAGGGTTATTTAGCTCTAGCCGTTGATCAAAATCTAGTAACATCTGGCTTCACTGATCCAGCACCTATGAAATCTGTTGGTAACTACTGGCCTTATGCGACAAAAATCTTTGATTACATTCGACGTACTATGCCTTTCTGGACGCCAAATGCTTCGTACATCGGTGATGCTGGTTACCTAGGAATGACTGGTTATATTCTTCAGTCTAACTACATCAAGATGGATGATGAAGGCAATGAGCTAGAGTACGAGACTTTCTTTGACTCTGAAATGCTGATGAAGATGAACAAGTATATGCCTAACCAAGGCAACTTCTTCTGTGATCACCGTCCTGTTATCCATAACGAACGTTGCATGACTAACTGTCCTGATGCGCAAGTTGGTGGTAACGGTTCAGGCGATGCTACTGAGTTCCGTCAAGCACGTAAATTACCTGATGGTACGCCGCAGTACAACGTTCCTCAGCGTATGCACGAAGATCCTCCAGGTGTTGGTCACTCTGGAATGTAGTTTATAGTGTTTAAATGACGGCCTAGTCGTCGTTTAACACATAAATTGCCTGGTCTTAAAACCCCGTTATGATTTTCATGACGGGGTTTTTTTATGTCTAAAATTTGATAAATCACCTTTTAAATCACATGGTTAATGCCATTAATCATCCAGTAAATAATTGAATTCTAATATTAAAACAGAGTAGAATAGCGTTATTCCCGCCAGGATATAGCGCCTGGCAAAACTTAATAATGGTTGCCTTATGCGAAATGAATTAATTGACCCCTTTATGCGAAAAATAAACTACCTTCGAGTTTCGGTAACGGATAAATGTAACTATAGATGTGATTACTGCATGCCTGAGCAAGGAGTGCATCCTGAGGGTCGGCACACTGAGTATCTCTCTTATGATGAGCTTGCTCGCATTATTAAAGCGTTTGTTGACCTAGGGGTCGCTAAAGTACGTTTGACAGGTGGAGAACCTTTAGTTCGCAAAAACCTCTCATATCTTGTTGAAAAAATAAGCGGCTTTGAAGGTCTAGAAGATATTGCGCTTTCTACCAATGCACATCATTTAGCGCGTGAAGGTGAAGCTTTGCATAAAGCGGGTGTGAGCCGTATTAATGTTTCTATTGATTCTTTACAGCCCAAGCGTTTTAACCGTATTACCCGCGGTGGCGATTTAGAGAAGGTATTGGCGGGAGTCGATAAGGCATTAGAGATTGGCATGAAGCCTGTTAAGTTCAATATGGTTGTTATGCAAGGCACTAACGATGACGAGATTGAAGCCATGGTTGATTTCGGGTTGGCAAAAGGGGTCGAAGTACGTTTTATCGAAACCATGCCGATTGGTCCTGCAGGCGTGAGCATGATGAATCAGCACTATTCTGCGGATAAAATCTTAGCACGCATTAAAAAGCATGTTGGCAAAGATTTAATCCCTTCCTCGGGTAAAACGCACGATGGCCCTGCTCGTAACTTCGTTATTGGAGATACAGGCACGCGTATTGGGGTTATCTCAGCGGTATCTGACCACTTCTGCGCGAGCTGTAACCGGGTACGTTTAACGGCTAAGGGTGTTTTGGCACTCTGTTTAGGTCAGGAAGATTCTGTGGATTTACGCACTCCATTACGTGAAGGAATTACCGATGAAGGGTTGCAACAGTTGATTATCGATGCGCTACTTAATAAACCAGAAAAACATTTCTTTAATGAGAATGTTCACAATATTGAGTTCAGACAGATGGTCGAATTGGGGGGCTAAAACCCGATTGATTCAGTCAACCGTTATTTAGTTTGGTACAAAATGCATTTAGTGAAAGGAAAATTAGATAGGTTAATATCTTATACTTTGCGTAGTTTA
>VCMI01000031.1 GCA_006222135.1 Thiomicrorhabdus sp.
ACACGACGACTTTAGAAAAAAAGCTTGAAGAGATTCTCTATTTTGATCGCGTAGAAACCAAATCACGTGCCGGTCAAGTGGATATGATTGTCAGCTTTGCAGACAATACCCCAAAAGGGATTGCCCAAGAGTTGTATTATCAAGTACGCAAACGACTAGGCGATGCAGCAGCCTCTTTACCGCAAGGGGTACAAGGGCCCTTTTTTAATGATGATTTTGAAGATGTTTTTTTCACGCTCTATAGTTTAACGGCACCCAAGTGGCCCCAAGAAAAATTGGTTGTTGAAGCAGATAAAATGCAAATCGCTTTGCGCCAAGTGGAAGGCGTTAAAAAGGTCACGTTGATTGGTGAACAACCGCAACGCATCTATATTGATATTAATGAGGAAGCCCTGAGTCTAGGAGGCTTTGATCTAGCGAGTGTTCAGCAATCCATTAATGCACAGCTGAGTGTGACCGATGCAGGATTTATTGAAACGGCCGGCCCACGTTTGTATCTGCGCACTAAGTCAGGCTCATCTGATACTGTCGAAGCAATTAAAATGCTGCCAATTCGATTAGGGGAGCAGGTGGTCGCTTTACAAGAGCTGGCGGAAGTGACTCGCGGTTATGAAAACCCACCGAGCTTTTTAGTCAGAGATAAAGGTCAAGAAGCTCTGATTTTAGGGGTGGTGATGTCACCTTCGACGGATGGCCTAGAATTAGAGAAGCACCTAGCAGCCTTTGAAGCCGATTATCAGCATTTACTGCCTTTAGGTGTGACCTTAGATAAAATCACCAATCAGGCAGATGCCATTCACGGCGCGGTTAGCACCTTTCAAGTTAAATTTGTTACGGCTTTGGGCGTTGTACTGTTCGTCAGCTTGATCGCATTGGGGTTACGTGCGGGTTTAATTGTGGCCTTAGCGGTGCCACTGACCTTAGCGATGACCTTTTTTGTGATGTACTTGCAAGGTATGAACTTTGACAGAATTACCTTAGGGGCTTTGATTATTTCGCTAGGGTTACTGGTGGATGATGCCATTATTGCCATCGAGATGATGCTCGTCAAAATGGAAGAGGGAATGGATAAAGCCAAAGCCGCGGCCTACTCTTGGACCGTGACGGCGGCACCGATGTTAGTCGGTACCTTAGTCACCGTGGTCGGTTTTGTGCCGATTGGTATGGCGGAATCTCGAGTCGGCGAATACGCTGGTAATATCTTCTGGGTCTTAGGTATTGCGCTCATCGCCTCATGGATTGTTGCTGTCTACTTTACGCCTTATTTGGGTGTAAAACTGTTGAAGCAACCTGTTCATAACTCTTCCGAGGGTTCATCGATTGCCGTAAATATCTACGATACTAAATTCTATCGGTTTTTAAGAAAAGTCATTACAGGCTGTGTTCGCCATAAATTACTTGTTGTCCTTTTAACCTTGGTGGTATTCATAATGGCTGTAGTTGCTATGAATAAGGTCGTGGTTAAGCAATTCTTCCCAAGCTCGGATCGTCCAGAGTTGATGGTGGATATCTATCTGCCAGAAGGCACTGGCATTAAAGTGACCGATGCCGTAACTAAGCGCATTGAAACCTTAATTAATGGTCAGGAAGAGGTCAAATCACTCTCTTCTTATGTTGGTCGTGGCGCGCCCCGATTCTTCTTAGCCTTAAATCCTGAGTTGCCTAATCCAGCCTTTGCCAAGATTATTGTGGTGACGGCAGATGCCGCGGCGCGCGATCGTTTACAGGCCAAGTTGCAAAAGCAAGTTCAACAAGGGATGTTCCCAGAAGCACGTGTTAGAGTGCATACCTTGTTATTTGGGCCACCAGTTGTTTGGCCAGTGACCTTTAGAGTGGTCGGGCCTGAAGCCAATGAGTTACGCCGTATTGGTAATGAATTAAAAACGCTGATTGGCCAGCAAGATTTTACCATTGACCCGCATTTGCAATGGGGTGATCGTGTTCCAACCTTACACCTCAATGCGGATAGAACGCGTTTGATGCAATTGGGTTTAACCATGCAGGATGTCACAGGGCAACTGCAAGCTCAGTTACAAGGGCTACCTGTGGTGCAAGTGCGTGAGCAGATTCGTACGGTGAGTGTGGTCATGCGTGCTGACGAAGACAGTCGCTTTAATGTCGATAACTTAGGCAGTTTATTAATCAAGACGCCGTTAGGTGAAAGTTTACCTCTGGAGCAGATTGCTAAACTCGATGTGGTTTACGAAGAGCTGTTACTAGAACGCAGAAATCGTGAACTATTTATTGCCGTCAATAGTGATGTCATTCCAGGTATGCAACCCCCTGTGGCAACCCAGTTGATTCAAGAACAGATGCAACCGTTACTGGATTCACTGCCACTTGGCTATCGCATTGATGTCGGTGGTTCGGTTGAAGAGTCGGCCAAGGCGCAAAACTCGATTAAAGCTAAAGTTCCATTAATGATTTTGGGAATGACGTTGCTGATTATGTTGTTGGTGAAATCGTTTAGTAGTCTGTTTATGGTCATTATCACAGCACCTTTGGGTTTAATTGGTGCCGTATTGGCAATGACCTTATTCAGTCAACCATTTGGTTTTGTCGCCAACTTGGGCTTGATTGGTTTAGCGGGAATCTTAATGCGTAATACATTGATTCTTACCGGACAAATTGATGATCATTTAAAGCAAGGCTTTGCACCGGCTGAAGCGGTGATTGATGCAACGGTTCGTCGTGCGCGTCCTGTGCTTTTAACGGCGGTTGCGGCGATGTTAGCCTTTATTCCTCTCACCACATCAACCTTCTGGGGGCCAATGGCGTATGTGTTGATTGGCGGTATTGGCGTGGGCACAATTTTGACGCTGCTATTCTTACCGGCACTTTATTCTCTGTGGTTTAAAGTGAAACTGCCTTCGTGAGTCAGGTGAATCTAATGAGTCGCATTAACCACATGAATCAAAGAGCGGTATGAGCTACCCGATTCCCACGGATCAAAGTGTTGCGGAAATCATCATTAAAAAGAGTCGTTTTATCGCCTACGCGCGACATATTGTTTCACGTGAAGCAGGCATGGTTTGGTTGGCGGAGATTAAGGCCGAATACCCAGATGCTCGGCATCACTGTTGGGCTTATCTAATTGGTCATCCCAGTTGTGCTACTAATGCTGGGATGGGTGACGATGGAGAACCGGGTGGCACAGCCGGAAAACCGATATTGAATGTGCTAAATCACAAAAATATCGGCGATGTGATGATTATTGTAGTGCGATATTTTGGTGGAATAAAGCTCGGTGCGGGCGGATTAACTCGGGCTTACGGCCAAGCCGCGCAAGCGGTGATGGAAATTCTGCCTACGGAACAGCAAGTGGTCATGGATGGCGTTTATGTTGAATGCGATTTTTCCCTAGAACAGCAGATTCGTCACTGGACAGGCCTGGTAGAGGGGGTTGTGAGTGAAGTAAATTATGCTCAAACAGTGCAGATGCAACTACTCACGCCACAAGATAAAACCCAAACGTTAATGGAACAGCTTGAGTCGATTCACTGTTCTTTTAAGTTAGTTTCCGAATAGAACTCTTCATTAAATAGAAGGTTATTGTGGATGGGCTCTGTAATAGGGATTGCTTGCAAAGTTTCTATACAATGCTCATAATGAGGCTTATGAAATTTTATTTAATGGCATTCATTCTACTGTTTTCTTCGCTCGCATCGGCGTGGGCGGGTGTAATGCCAGTTGCAAATACCGCTCTATCGGGATTAGACAGCACAATGATGCAGACGATGGCATCTCATGATGGTTGTCCTGCGATGTCCGCTGAGAAATCCCAAGCTTCTGTTAACCATGCTTATTGCCCTTATTGCTTTGATAATTGTCAGTGTGACACAGGTCATTGCGCAAATATGCATCTTTCTGTAGCGCTATTATCCCATTCAAACCCTCTGGTTACCCTTAATCAGAGTCAGTCTATTGCGGTTAAATCCGTTATCATGACCAGCGCCGTTCTGGCGCAAGAGCAACGTCCCCCCAAAATCCTTTAATATCTTATTTATTAAGCATTAGGCTAATGCCTGTTGTGTGTTTTTGTGTGTTTTAAACTGGTTGTCTCCTATCAATACTTTGACTTTATCGATCAATGTCAACAGTAAGGAGTCAGCGAATTTATAAGGATTTACGATGCAGTATTCTGTTTTTATTTCAAAGCGTTTAATGGCTTTGTTGTCGGTATTATTTTTCAGTATGGCTGCGGTTGTACTCTTATCTATTGTTTCTCCTGTGGTCGCGGCCCAAGAGATAGTTCACAGTGCAGGCGATGGTCATGACCCTATGGCTACCGAAGAATCTGCTAAGTTACCAGGCCTGGTAGATTCCAAAACGGTCTCTGCTCCGACTCAGTTTAAATATGTCTGCCCGATGCATCCGCAGATTATTCGCGACCACGAAGGCGTTTGCCCTATATGTGGCATGGATTTAGTCAAACAAGCCTTTAAACAGTCCAGCGGAGCCCCGAAAATTAGCATTTCTAACTCAGCGTCTGGCACTAAAGGCTTATCCTTAGGTTTAGCGATTCGCACCACTGAAGTTCAAAAAACCACTCTCTGGAAATTCATTCCTACTTTCGGCAAAGTGGTCATGGACGAGTCTAAATTATCACATATTCATCCACGTGCATCAGGTTGGATGAGTGATTTACAGGTTAGAGCCGATGGTGAGTCCATTGAAAAAGGCGCTTTGCTATACCGTTTGTACTCCCCTGAAATAGTCTCTGCGCAGCAGGATTTTTTGCAGGTGATTCAAAGCCGTAAGCGTTTAGGTAACTCTGCAGCAGCTTTAATTGAATCCGCCAAGATAAGATTAGAGCTATTGGGTTTGAATTCTGCTGTGATCCAACAAATTAAACGTCAGCGAAAAGTCATTCATAAAGTCCCTGTTTACGCACCTCAGTCAGGCGTTATCACTGATTTAACGGTGCAAGAGGGGATGTATATTCAGCCCAAAACTAAATTAATGAGCATTGCCGATCTCTCCACGGTATGGGTAGAAGCTGAAGTCTTGCCGTTACAGCAGGCCTGGATTAAAACAGGAGTCACTTCGAACTTAACCACGGATGCCCAGCCAGGACGCCGCTGGGAAAGTGCGATTAGTTACATCTATCCTGAAACCGACTTAAAAACCCAGGCGCTTACCGTCCGTTTACCTGTCATTAATGAAAATCAACTGTTAAAACCAAATCAGTTTATGGATGTGGAGCTTTATGCGGGTCCAAAACATAATGTATTGGCGATTCCTTTAGAGGCGATTATTGACGATGGCATGACCAAACGTGTGGTCGTTAAAACGGACTCTGGGTCATTTAAATCGGTGGAAATTACCACTGGTATGCAGAGCGATAATATCGTCGAGGTCAATTCGGGTTTAACTACGGGTCAAACTATCGTCTTGTCGGGACAGTTTTTAATTGATTCTGAAAGTAAGATACAGAGTAATTTAAGACGTCTGCTTTCAACTGACGAACAAGAGTAGGAGTTGATATGATTAATCACATAATAACCTACTCAATTCGCAACCGGGTGCTGATTCTGTTGATGAGCCTTGCCATAGCCGCTTGGGGCTGGATGGCTTTTCAAAAGACACCTTTAGATGCGATTCCAGATTTATCGGACGTTCAAGTCATTGTTAAAACGCCCTTTGCAGGCCAAACTCCGCAAGTTATCGAAGACCAGGTAACCTATCCTATCTCAAATTTAATGATGTCGGTGCCTAAGTCTAAAGCGGTACGAGGCTACTCATTTTTTGGCGACTCCTATGTCTATGTCTTGTTTGAAGATGGCACCGATCCTTATTGGGCCCGATCACGGGTACTGGAATATTTAAGCCAAGTGACCGCCGATTTGCCGGCCGGGGTTCTGCCTACATTGGGGCCTGATGCTTCTGGAGTGGGCTGGGTTTATCAATATGCTCTGAAAGACAGCACAGGTCAGACGGATTTAGCACAATTGAGAACGCTGCAGGATTGGTTTTTAAAGTTTGAATTGCAGTCCGTAGCAGGCGTGTCAGAAGTCGCGTCGGTCGGCGGTATGGTTAAGCAATATCAAGTCGTGGTGAATCCCAATAAGTTGAGGGCGTTTAACCTGCCGTTAAAACAGGTTCAGCAAGCGATCAAAAACAGCTCGGTTGAGATGGGGGCCTCTGTCATTGAGCAAGCCGAAGCGGAATATATGGTGGCCTTAAAAGGTTATGTTTCGAGTATTGAGGATTTGCAGACCGTCCCCGTGGGATTGATGTCTGACAATCGAACGCCGATTCTTTTAAAAGACATTGCCACGGTTAAGTTAGGCAGTAAACCCAGGCGCGGGATTGCGGATTTAAATGGTGAGGGAGAGGTTGTTGGCGGAATTGTTGTGATGCGTTCCGGTGAAAATGCCCTGAAGGTGATCGAGGCGGTTAAACAAAAAATTGCGCTCTTAAAACCAGGCCTGCCTAAAGGTGTCGAGCTCGTCGAAGTCTATAATCGAGCGGGTCTTATCAATCGTTCAGTGGCAACGCTCACCAGTAAATTACTGGAAGAGATGCTGGTTGTCGCACTCATCTCCTTACTGTTTTTAATGCACTTACGTTCTGCGCTGGTTGCGGTCATCTCCTTGCCTTTAGGTATTTTGGGGGCATTCATTATTATCGAACAGATGGGTGTGTCGGCCAATATTATGAGTTTAGGCGGAATTGCCATTGCGATAGGGACGATGGTGGATGCCTCTATTGTGATGATTGAAAATGCCCACAAGCATTTAGAGGCGCACTTTCAGAAAACCGGAAAACAAGCACAAGGCGAAGAGCATTGGAATTTAGTATTGAACTCCTCCAAAGAGGTTGGTCTGCCACTCTTTTTATCGCTCTTGATTATTGCCGTGAGTTTTATGCCTATTTTTGCCCTGCAAGAACAGGCAGGTCGTCTCTTTACGCCATTGGCTTTAACCAAAACCTTAGCTATGGCGGTTGCCGCAGGTTTAGCCATTAGTTTAGTGCCTGTTTTAATCGGTTACTTTGTTAGGGGGAAAATGCCGAAAGAGTCCGCTAACCCCATTAACCGGGTGTTGATTGCAGGTTATAAACCGACATTGAGCCAGCTTTTAAAATGGCCCAAAATGGTGGTGTTGTTTGCGGTGTTATTGCTGGGAAGTATTGTTTACCCATGGCAACAGATAGGCAGTGAGTTTATGCCTGAATTGGAAGAGGGCGATTTATTGTATATGCCAACCACTCTGCCAGGCCTGTCCATTGGTCATGCGCAGGTTTTGCTGCAACAAACGGATGCTCTGATTAAAACTCTACCTGAGGTGGAATCCGTGTTTGGCAAGATTGGTCGTGCTGATACCGCCACTGATCCAGCGCCTTTAACCATGATAGAAACCACAATTCAGTTTAAAGATAAGTCCGAGTGGCGTCCTGGAATGACCTTAGATAAGATCATTGCTGAATTAGATAAGACCGTGCAATTCCCAGGACTCACTAATGCTTGGGTACAACCGATTAAAACCCGTATTGATATGTTGTCTACCGGGATAAAGACTCCGATAGGCATTAAAATATCGGGTGATAATTTGGCTCAAATTCAACAGGTCGGCCAGGATATTGAAGGGGTTCTAAAGAAACTCCCTGGCACCGCCTCCGCCTACTCCGATAGATCGGAAGGTGGGCGTTATATTGATATAGTGCCGAATCGTATTCAAATGGCACGCTATGGCATGAATATGGCCGAATTAGCCGACATAATCTCTACCTCTGTGGGGGGTAAAGTCCTACAAACTACTCTTGAAGGTCGACAACGCTACACGATGAATCTACGTTATCCGCAAGCCTGGCGTGATTCGGTTGAGAAGTTAAAAGTATTGCCGATTGTCACACAACAGGGCACTCAACTCCAATTAGGTCAAGTTGCAGATGTCTCTATTGTGCAGGGTCCGCCGATGATTAAATCAGAAAATGCCCGCCTAAATGGTTGGACATTTGTCGATTTAAAGCCGGGTATCGATCTCGGTGGTTATGTAGAATCGGCACAACAAACCGTGTTGGATAAAGTCGATTTTCCTTCGGGTGTGAGTGTGCATTGGACGGGTCAGTATGAGTACCTCTTAAAAGCGCAGGCCACCTTACAAAAAATTGTGCCATTTGCGTTGCTAATTATTTTTGTGTTGCTGTATTTGATATTCAAAGATGTGACGGAATCGTTATTGATATTGGTCGTGGTACCGTTTGCTTTATTAGGGTCGGTTTGGTCTATCTGGTGGCTCAATTATGATTACTCTGTTGCTGTGGCCGTCGGTATGATTGCGCTTGGCGGGGTCGCCGCTGAATTTGGCGTGATAATGATGCTCTATTTAAAACAAGCCATTCAATTGGCGATGAAAGAGAATAGATTGAATAACAAATCGCAATTGAAAGCCGCCATTATGCAAGGAGCGGTACAAAGAGTCCGTCCTAAGGCGATGACGGTCCTGGTGATTGTGTTGGGTTTACTGCCGATTATGTATGGTTCGGGATCAGGTTCAGAATTAATGCAGCGCATTGCGGCGCCAATGATTGGCGGCATGATTACTGCGCCCATTGTCTCTATGGTGTTAATCCCAGTGCTTATCTACTTGATCTATAGTAGACGTCTATTTTCAAATAGCAATAGAGAAGCCTCAACTGAAAACAGTGCAGGAGTTAAATGATGCAGATATTCACCAATAGCTCAAAACATGTCTTTATAAAGCGCGTGATAAAGTCATTATTTAATATGACAACATTCATTCAGCGCCCTTCCTGGAAAGTGTGGGCTTTCAGCTTCGCTACCTTACTGGTTCTTCCAGCACCAGGCATGGCGGACAGTAGGTCATTAATATCGGCAGACTCTCAACTGAATGAGCTTTTTAGACTCGCGCTGACCCATAATCCCAATATAGAAATGGCTAGGTCACAGATCGATATAAATGGCTATCAGTTAAATGTTTCACAAAGTGAAGAGGGGCCAACCGTACAGCTCATTTCTGAACTGAGTTATGCATGGGTCAAAGAAAAGGAGTTTGGACGAACGGCCAACCAGCTCCGAGCCAGCTATCCTCTCTATCAGCCGGAAAAACAGGCGCGCAGTGATGTCTCTCAACAGGCTGTGGAAGTCGCAAAGCAAGCTGTTAAAATTAGCCAACAAGACATTCTGCTAGAGATAGCCATGCAATATTATGACTACTGGCAACAGCAAGCGGAGTTAGATTTTTTAGGGAAAGAGCATCAAACCTACCTGGGTCTACTTGAACAGTCCAAAAGCCGCTTTCAGTTAGGCTATCAAGACTTAAATGATCTCACTGAAATACAAGCCAAGATAGATAACATAAAAGCACAGCAAATTGCGGTTCAGCAGAATATGCAGAATCTGTACTTCAAATTAACGGAGTTGGTGAATAGCCCATTTGATATCAGTGGCTTTACGAGGCCGAATACATTGCCGAGCGCTTTAACGCATATGCCTAGTAAAAGCCTCAATAAATCTGACCAGGCCTGGTTAGATTTAATTAGCCATAATCCGGCTATTCTTGAGGTTGATAAGCAGATTAAGCTGATAGGTAAGCAGGTCAATGTTGAAAAGCTGAGTGATAGGCCACAGGTAGAGTTGTTTACGTCTTATATCTACAATGATAGTGATGGTCATTTTTACGATGATATGCAAGGTTTAAAAGGCGGGGTACAAATTAAAGTACCGATTTATCTTTCAGGTAAAACCGATGCCAAGGTGGCTAAAACGAGAGCGACTATGCAACAGCTCGAAATTAAAAAACCATAAAGATGAGTAGAATAACCCGGATAGCACAACAAGCACAGGTCTCTTATGACTTAGGCTTACAGCAATTGTCATTGCTCAATAAAGCCATTGAATCGAATAAAGAAGCCATTAAAGCCATTGAAAGCGGCATGAGTACGGGTAATAGAAATATGATGGATCTTCTAAAAGCCTATAGCGACCTACATAAAGCTGAAAAAGCCATTCCTATATTAAAAGCCAAGTTATGGCAATATTGGTGGCAACTCCAATGGGTCACGGGGAGTCTTGCCATTTGATGGTTTGGCTTATAGGTTTGATACCAACGGCTTTTAAAGGTTGGTATCGCGTAAAGCGGGTATTTAGACGGTGTCCCGATGATGTCGGATTAATTCATCTAGCTGTTCTTGGCTGTCGACTTCGCCATCTGGAGATTCTCCAATGGGGTTTAGATATTTTTGAGGGTTGTTTAATAGAGTATGAAATGTCCCTGCGACACATTGCGCTAATGGCTCAAGCTTATAACCACCACCTAATGAGAAGCTAATTCGACCATTGCAAAGTGTTTTTGCCGATTCCAAACATCTATCCACGAGTTTATTGAATCCAATGACAGACATGCGATGGTCCGCAAGAGGGTCTTGCCAGTGGGCATCATAACCGGCAAAAACAATAATATGTTCAGGCTTAAATGCAGCGAGTTTTGCTTCTATTATATTATCATAAGCCCCTAAGTAAGCGCCGTTTCCCACACCGGGTATAAAAGGACAGTTTACATTGGTGCCTGCGGCTGGACCCTTTCCTATATATTTAAGATCCCCTGTGAGGGGCCAAAAAGGGTGTTGATGGATTGAAATAGCCATTATTGATGGGTCGTTGATCGTTAAATCCTGAGTTCCATTGCCGTGATGAACATCGAAATCAATGATCGCTACTCGTTTAACGCCCCGGTATTTTTGTAAAGCACGTGCCGCAATGACATCGCTGTTAAAGATGCAAAATCCCATTGCTTGATTCTCAAGCGCATGGTGCCCAGGGGGGCGCAACAAAGCGAAGCCATTCTCTATTTCACGATCATAAACAGCAAGGTTAACGTTGATAGCGCTACCCGCAGCCATTTTTGCAGCAAAAAAGGTGTGTTCATTTATATAGGTGTCTTCTTGGTATGCGTTGTAAAAACTCTCCCCATCTTTGCTGAGTATCTCTATTTCATCAATATAACCTTGCTTATGAGCGAGTAATAACTCTTTATTACTGGCTAACCGCCCTGCGACAGGCGTTAATTGAGACCATAACTTTTGTTTGGTGAGGGCTTCATCAATGGCTTTAAGACGTTGGGAATTTTCAGGATGGTCTTTATGGTCGTGTAGATAGAAGGAAGGGTCTAAAACGACACCGGTCTTTTTTAGGGGTGCGTTGTCGCTAGCATCGTAGGCCATAAGAGGTGATGTGATGCCACCTGCCGTAAGGGCTAAAATTTGTTGAATAAAACGTCGGCGAGAAAGAGACATAACAATATTCCTATATAAACATAACATGAAATAAATATTACATTCTTTACAAAGGATTAGTAATACAGTGAGTTACGTAACAAACTAGATAAAATCATGCTGGTTTGCAAGTATTAATGAAAGCAACCAGGCCTGGTCAGTTCATAGTAGCGTAAAAATGTTGCTCAGAACTAATAAGGAATGCCGATAGGCATAAGGTAATGGTAAGAGATTTCTTAGTTTATAGCTTATTTTAGAGGGTAAGCGTGTATAAAATACTTATTAAGAAGCAGATTAAAAGGCAGAAGTAGTCAAAAATTCATCTAAATGCAAATAAATGGTAAAAAAAATGAAATAGGGGTTGCGTAGTTTCTTAGATTAGATAGAATACGCCCCGTTCCGAAGCAAACACACTTTTTAAGGAGTTTGCAACGGGCCGATTGTTATAGAAGATCTTCGGATCTGGTTTAAATTGTTTGGAAATCATTTGAAAATAATGATTGACAAACAAAGACGAAACAACCTATAATGAGCGGCTTACCGGGGAGGAAAGCAACGATTTTGCTTCTCTTCCCGAAGAGACCTAAGTTCTTTAAAAATCAGGTAATTCAGAGATAATTTATGTGGAAACTCCTTAAGTGAGTGACGATATAAAAAATCTCGAAAACGACAATATTATGTAGATATGCAAATATCAGGTAGGAGTAATCCTTCCATGCAAAATCTTGTCAATTCCGAGTGTTAGAGCAGAAGTGCTCATTAAATAAACTTAAGCAAGATTAAACTGAAGAGTTTGATCCTGGCTCAGAATGAACGCTGGCGGTAGAGTCGTCGTGT
>VCMI01000186.1 GCA_006222135.1 Thiomicrorhabdus sp.
ACACGACGACTGTTAACACGAGAAAGTCAGACATCGTTAGCGCTGTCATCATTGAGCAATTACGAGCTTTAAACAGGCCTGTTCATTCATTAACTTCAGATAATGGCAAAGAGTTTTCACAATACCAAACGATGGCAAAAGAGCTTGGGACAGATTTTTATTTTGCCCACCCTTACTCTTCTTGGGAGCGTGGAACCAATGAAAATACCAATGGATTGTTAAGACGATTCTTTCCAAAAGGAACAGACTTCGATAAAGTAACTCAGGAAGAAATTGATTGGGTTGTTGATAAGCTCAACAATCGCCCAAGAAAGTGTTTAGGATTCAGAACACCTAATGAGGTGTTCTGGGAAATTAAAACTGTTGCACTTACGACTTGAATGTATCAGGCTTTAAATTTAGCGGTTTAATAAATTATTACGATTTTATTAATTTGTAATAAGCAATTGGTGTACCAATACTAAATAGAGAGTTTTTTCAATGAGTTGTGATGTGTGTTGGAGCTTTTTGGATTGGACGTTGGTTTGTTTTGCTTTAATATGGTGCTAGGTTTGCACCAAGTCCTGTTTGCGTAGCACTTTTATTCTTTAGGTAGGGGCGTTGGTTTTGTTTTCGGGTGTCATTGGCGAGCTCTCATCTTTCTCTTCGACTAAACAATCTAAAAGACGTTGCACTTGACGCTTGCAACAGCCATTGCCATCGGATGCATAGATTTTTGCACGTACCTTTTCAATGGTGTCGGCACCGTCAACAATGGCTTTGATGACATCGATTCTAAGCACATCATTGCAGACGCAGAGGTTGCGATCCAAATCCCTGGTTAGGATCTCTGGTAGTCTATTTAAAGCATCTTCTATCATGTCGTTTATATCTATAGGTCTTCAACGGTTTATCTGTCGAGTGTTGTTTGTTAAGCCCCTAATATTGATTATATTAGGCCAATTGAAAGGAGGGCTTTAAAACCTACCAGGCCTGCTAGGTTTCTAATTTGGCTTCATCAAGCGCTTGAAAAAGGTCTGTTACAGTTCTGAAAGCCTGGTTTTAATGACTTTTCGCCATGAACTGAGCGCTTTCTAAACTTAAGCAAACCGACATAAAGCCAGACTTATGGCAAAAGATAGTGTCTGTTAATCCCGTGACTTCATTGAGCTCAATATCTCTTAATCCACGAAACCTTTCGGGCAGATGATTCTCTTTACCATTACAGAAAACACCAAATTGCTCTGCACTTCTTGGATAGACAACGCGGGTAATTTCTGGGTGTGAACGGATAAAATCTTTGAAAGGCAGGTTCTTTTCTAGCGTGAGAATACCGTCCTCTACATTTTTGGCACAGGCTTCCAGTTCAACCACCACTTCGGCTTCTTTTATGGCGGCTTTAATAAAATTATTTAAGATACCGGTTGTGAAACTGACCGCTTTTTTAAAGGCTGCCTCTTGTTGTTCAGCATCATCAGAGGACGATGCATTCATCATGCCGACTAACATTGAGACAGATGGGCGTGGGTCTTCGGTGAACAGACCATTATCAACCGCATCTATGTCACTAATGAGTTTTTTATCGACCCATTGCAATGCAAACTCTTTTTCGTAATCGCCTTTCAGGCCTTTTTTAGCCAAAACACGTTCACCAAAATATTCCCACACCAGTCCTGCTGTTGCGTATGGAGTGCCATCTTCTCTGGCTCTGGTAAAGCTATTTTGGTGGTGGTCGAAGCGTAATGTTTCTGGATTATATTCAGCACCTACATCCAAAACTATGTCGGCTTTTTGAATGATTTCTTCATCTCTGGTGCGCGTGATTTCACGATCTTCAATCATTAAAATCATGGATATTGCAAAGATTTCGTCGGCGTGAAATCGACCTGAATGGGTTACCAGCATGCTGTTTTCCTTTTGTGTGTTAAGGGTGTCTTGTAGCGATTTTTATTAATTATGGCTATGTTAGCTTATTTTGGCTTTATTATCCGCAACTAAGGGCTTTGTAGGCTGGTTTTCTGTGTGGTGTATTAGAGGGGGTTCGGTAAAGATGGCTGGGGAAGGGGATGGCCCTACAAAACGTAGTCGTGTATTTGTAGGGTCAGTAGAACGTTTTAGCTTAAGCGAATTAAGCTTGAGCGTCTTCCTTAGCTTGAGCATCCGCTAAATCTTTATGGACTTGCTCCATGTCTAACTCAAGTAGTTGCTTAATGCCGTCTTCTAATGCATTACCCGGAATCGCACCCGGGTTAGAGAAAACGACAATGCCTTGACGCATAAAGGTAATGGTCGGAATTGAACGGACTTGAAACATACCTGCTATTTCTTGTTCTTCTTCTACGTTGACTTTGCAGAAGGCAATTTCAGGATGTTTCTCAGAAATTTCTTCAAAGACAGGGCCGAATTGCTTGCATGGGCCACACCATTCTGCCCAAAAATCTAAAATAACGATTTCATTGTTCTTAATGGTTTCTTCAAATTGATCCGTTTTTAAGTTGATAACAGCCATGTTGGTTCCTCTTGGTTTTAATAAATTAACGATATAAAGTTGAGTTATTTAAATTTTAGGATTGCCGCCTTCTGTCAATAAGGCAGGATTTAAGTATTGTTTTAGAGTGGCTTCATCCAAATCGGTCATCTCCAAAGCAACCTCTAATACAGGTTTTCCAGAACGATAGGCCTCTTTAGCAATGGCAGCGCCTTTTTCATAGCCGACAACGGTATTTAGGGCGGTTACTAGAATAGGGTTTACATCTAAGGTCTTTTGAAGGTTTGCTTGATTAACGGTGAAACCTTTAATGGCCAAGTCTGCCAGTTGCACAGAGGCATTTGCGGCAATCTCAATGCTTTGTAAGAGGTTCAACGTTATCATTGGTAGCATAACATTTAACTGAAAAGTCCCTGACTGAGCGCCTACCGTAATAGCGGTATGATTCCCCATAATTTGGGCGGCTACCATCGCGACGGCCTCTGGGATCACTGGGTTTACCTTACCAGGCATAATCGAACTACCAGGTTGCAATGCCGGTAGTTGAATTTCACCCAGACCTGCTAGAGGCCCAGAGTTCATCCAGCGTAAATCATTGGATATTTTCATCAAACTGGCCGCTAGGACATTCAGTTGGCCACTTAACTCTAATGCCGTATCTTGAGAGCTTAATCCGACAAACAGGTTTTCCATGGGTTCAAATTCAACGGCGGTGATGGTCGCTAGGTTGGCCGATACTAACCGGCCAAATTCGGGATCCGCGTTAATTCCAGTACCGACGGCTGTGCCACCTTGAGGTCAATTTTTGAATGCGTTTCTGCGTATCTTTTAAACGGTCAATATTGTCCGTGATTTGAACGCGCCAGCTTGAAAGTTCTTGGCTCATTTTGACCGGCATGGCATCCATTAAGTGGGTGCGGCCTGTTTTAATAACATGACTTAGCTCTTTTTCACGATTTTCAATGGTGAGAGCTAAATACTGTAGGGCGGGCAGTAAGGTTTCTTCTAAAGCGATGGCCGCAGCAACATGAATGGCCGTTGGAATGACATCATTTGAACTTTGACTCATATTGATGTCATCGTTGGGATGGATTTCCAAGCCCGTCAGTTGTTTGGCTAGAGAGGCGAGCACTTCATTGGCATTCATATTGGTACTGGTGCCCGAACCTGTTTGAAAGACATCAATAGGGAACTGTTCGAGATAATGCCCCTGAATCACTTCTTTCGCCGCCGCTTGGATGGCATCGGCCTTCTCTTCACTTAATAGGCCCAACTCCTGATTACTACTCGAACAGGCAAACTTAACGTAACAAAGGGCCTTAATAAAGGTTTTAGGCATTGGAATGCCACTGATCGGAAAGTTATTGATAGCACGTTGAGTTTGTGCACCATAAAGGGCATTTATTGGAACTTCTAGGCTCCCCATACTATCTTTTTCAATTCGGGTTTGCGGGTTTTTATTATTTTTTGACATAGGCATTAGAAGTGTCTTTTAATATAAGTGATTGAAGGTTATTCGTGGTTTAATAAGCTATAAATAATATTTGAATGGGGCTCATTTTACGCCTGTTTAAATCAAAAATATAGTCACAAAATAAGAAGGTTTTTGAATGAGTTTTGATAAGAGTGCCTTTGCCAATGAAATGTTGGATAAGGCTTTATGGTGGCGCTATTCGATTGAGGGTGACAGTCAACTTTTTGAGCTTGTCTGATGCCTTGCAACTCTTGTTTGAAACACCCATTCGMAARCTGGAGGATTTGACGGGGCAATATACGACGCCACTTATGTCCATCAAAACCCAAGAGATATTGAATGATCCCTCTGCCAATATACGTTTTTCGGCTTCCTTTGACACCTTGTTGGGAAAGCTCTCCTTTCAGCATCGCTTAAGAGTCTATGAAAATGGTGGGGTTCGTTATGTTTGGGCCATCTGTATCGAAATCACCGAAATGGTTGAGTTTGAACGTGAAATGGTGGATTCTCAGGGGCGTCTCTCACTCAATCAAGTGCATGAAAGGGAAGAGCTCTTAGTCGAACAGAATAAATTTATTACGGACTCTTATCAAAAACAGTCGCGTTTTCTAGCGATGCTAAGTCATGAGTTACGCTCGCCACTATTGGGGATTAGTAGTTTAGTAGAGCGTTTGCAAGAACAGTTAACGACGGAATCCGTTAGAGATGATGTGCTTACGGCTTTAAAGACGATACATGTGACGGCTGAACAATCGATCTTTTTAGTGAATGATATATTGACCTATTCGCAAACGGAATATGATGTGATTACCCTGCATCCGATGACATTTTCTTTAAAAGATGTGTTGGAGAATGTAAAGCAATTGACGAAGTCCATCGCCTCTGATAAAAAACTAATTGTCTCAATGGTCTATATGGGAGAGCGCGATCTAGTGGTTGGCGACAGTGTTCGACTATCACAGATTTTAATAAATTTAATTGTAAATAGTCTCAAATTTACCCAGTTTGGTGGCGTATCAATTGAGGTCAGTGAAAAAGCCGATAGTCACTTCCTGTTTAAAGTCACGGATTCGGGAGAAGGCATCTCGGAGGAAAAGCAAGCGCATATTTTTGAACCTTTTGAGCAGTTAGAGAGTCGTGGTAGCGGTCTTAACATTGGTTCAGGCTTGGGTCTATTTGTTGTTAAAAAATTGGTTCTGTTGATGGGAGGGGAGATATCCGTTAAATCAAATGTAGGCGTAAGTACCTCTTTTTATGTAGATTTGATTCTGCCTTCAGTCGATGAGATCAGTGTTGATAAAGAGCATTCTAATGGCCCTATTCTTTCTGCGATGCAGAAGCCAATAAAATTAAAATTACAGACATCACAACAAGCTAAAAACTGAGACTTCCAACTCTAAAAAAACGGACGAACAGAATGAAACTAAGAAATCTAGAAAGCACTGCAAAATTTTAGTGGCAGATGATTCTAAGATAAATCGAATGGTTTTAGCGGGATATTTAGAAGAAGAAAATTGCACTGTCTCTGAGGCCAAGGATGGTAAGCAAGCCTGGGATATTTTTCAAAAAGAGATGTTTGATTTCGTCTTTCTAGATATTCAAATGCCTTTTTTAGATGGTATTGAAGTCAGTAAAAAATTAAACAGAGTATCAAACAAAATCCTGCACATGCCAAAAAGTTAAAAGGGGTTTTTGCCATTACGGCTGGCGGGAAAGAGTCGAGTTTTATTCCGCAAGGCGAGTCTTTGGCCTCAATCGGTTTTGATGGGTGGTTTGTAAAGCCTGTTACTCAAGCACAAATTATTGGTTTATTACAAGAAGACCACTCTTCAAGGTCTTCGAAAACAGCAGTACCACAATCGATGACATCAAAATCAGAGCAATCAAAACAACTGGCATCCGTACAAACAGATCCAGAAAATACCTTGGATACGTTTGAAAAAGTCCCCGAACAGTTTCATGCTTTAATGGATTCGTTTCTAGCCGAAATGAGAGGTGGTCTGGTTGAAATGAATTCTTTGAATAAAGCTAATAACGGTTTGGCGTTAGCGGCTAAAGCACATTATCTTAAAGGTAATTGCATGTTGTTTCAGTTAGATAAGATGGTGGATTTACTTAAAACGGTTGAAAAGAGCGTTAAAAATGAGGAAATTGCTCAAGTTAAACAACAAAAAGTAGACCTAGTACTAGAAAAACTAGAATTTTCCCTGAAATACCTTGAGGAGTCATTAATGATTAGTCATAATGGCTTTTAATAATAAACAAAACGTACACTTTGATAAGTGTTGTTACTTAAGATTCGTCAAATTGGGTGATTTATATGTCTGAAAAAATTAGTATTTTACTAGCTGAAGATCATGCTTTAGTGAGAGCAGGATTCAAGTCTATCTTACAAGCAGAAGCGGATTTTGTGGTCGTTGGTGAAGCTGAAGATGGTTTAGAGTGCCTGGAATTGGTTAGATCGAAATCTCCGCAGGTGGTACTTTTGGATTTATCTATGCCAAAGTTAAGTGGTTTAAATGCAATTACTCATATTAAAAAGCGTTATGCAGAGACTAAAGTGATTGTTTTAACCGCCGCAGAAACGACCAATGTTTGGAATGAAGTTCTTGAGTTAGGTGTGAGCGGTATTGCCATGAAATCAATTTCACCAAAAGAGTTGATTCAGGGTGTTCGTCAAGTGATGAAGGGTGAGGTATTTATCCATTCTGAGATTCAACCTATTTTGGAAGAAGCTTCTGGCTTAATTAATAAGCGCTTGTCGGTTCGTGAGAAGCAGGTTGTTAAGTTAGTTGCAGAAGGGTATAAAACTAAAGAGATTGCTGAAATGTTAGAAATCAGTGATCGTACAGTTTCTAAACACCGCGAGAACTTAATGACTAAAATGGGCGCGACTTCAACGGCAGAGTTAACGAACTATGCAAATGAGACGGGTCTAACAAAAGTTAGATTGGAAGAAATTGAGTAATTAATTGCTAGAGTCGCCTTGGCGATAAAGAGCGTTAATCTCCAATTCAATAAAAAAGGGCCGAAAGGCCCTTTTTTATTGTCTGTCATTTGGATTGTTGAGTTGGCATGCAAACTCAACAACCTGAAGCCGTTAAGAGTTGTCGCTGTTTAGGATGTCTGTTTGAGTATCAGCGGTTTCAGTAACGGGCACGGCCGTTTCTGTAATGCCTAGATATTGGTTACGAAAGTTTTGTAATCCATCCTGTACTAATTTAAAGGTCGATTCAATATTGCTGGCAATGTCACCTTTCAGTACGTCCAAGTCCCCTAATAATCCTTTAGCCTCATCGAAACCTTGGGCGATTCCACCACCAATCACATCGATAAAACGATCCATTAAAGCTTCGCCTTCAAGTTCAGGGTTGGCGGCTTGAAAACCCGCTAAGAAAGCGGTGCTACCATCGACAATACGTTTCGAAGTATTTTCAGGCGTCCAATATTCCATGCCGCCCTGTGTCTTTAGGGCTTCTTCACTGATGGGCGCGGTGCCACCTTCAGTAATACCAAATTCAGCACTCAATACTTCGTTGATTTTCTCCATAGCGGCTTGAAAGGTTAGCTTTAAGGAATCCGCCGTTGCGGATGTACCATCTCCAAACAGGTGTGCAACCAAACTGGCTTGACGCTCAGTGCGGATCGTCATTTGGGTTGCTTGCATGGATGCTTTTTCGGGCAAATCAGCTTGGTTTGCTTGATTAGTTTGATGCGCCTGTTCAGATTGACCTAAGGCTCGCTTGCCTTGGTTGTCTGGGTTGGCATTGTCGAGCCCTGCTGATTTTTGATAGGCCTGGATGGAACTTAAATTATTCATTTCAACAGCCATAATAGAGCCTCTTTTCTAGTCGAGTATTTTTAGTATCAAGTACGTTTATTTTAACGCTTATTTGTAATGTTGGAAATGTCTCTAAATAGGTCTTAAACTACTGAGAGATAAATTCTTATACAGTTTGTATCGGCTGATAAAATTAAAGCTGAAGTTAATGATTACTTTTTAGGAAAAATAGAATGGCATTAGATCAGAATGTAAGTGTCACAAAAACCGTTATAAAAAATTAGGTTTACTCATAACTTCAGCAGGATAGGGCGAATACTGGTATCATGCGGTGATATTTTTAGTGTGATTTGGAAGTGGAAGAAAATGGAACTTAATCCTGTTTATACTCGTATTAATGATTACCAGGCGCGTACACAAGTGCTTAGGGGGTATCTTTGACTATGAAGCCCGTTCAGAGCGTTTAGACGAAGTTGTACGAGAGCTAGAAGATCAGAATGTCTGGAATGATCCTGAAAAGGCGCAAGCCTTAGGCAAAGAGAAGTCTCAGTTAGAGATGGTTGTTTCGACTATTGATCAGATGGAGTCAGGTACCGAATCGATCAAAGAGTTGCTCGAAATGGCGGAGATGGAAAACGATCAGGAGATGGTCGATGAAGTCATTGTCGATTTGGATGCTTTGGGCGAAAAGCTTGAAAAACTTGAGTTTCAAAGGATGTTCTCGGGTGAGATGGATCCCAATAATGCCTATTTAGAAATTCAGTCAGGTTCGGGTGGAACAGAGGCTCAAGACTGGGCCAATATGATTTTAAGGATGTATCTGCGTTGGGCGGACAGCCACGGCTTTAAGGCCGAGATTATAGAAATCACAGCCGGTGATGTGGCGGGCATTAAAGGTGCCACAATCCATGTGCAGGGTGATTATGCCTTTGGTTGGTTACGTACCGAAACGGGCGTGCATCGTCTAGTACGTAAGTCACCATTCGATTCAAGTAACCGTCGCCATACTTCATTTGCATCGGTTTTTATTTCGCCAGAAATAGATGACAGTTTTGAAGTCGATATTAACCCTGCGGATTTGCGTATCGATGTTTATCGTGCCAGTGGCGCGGGGGGACAACACGTTAACAAAACCGAATCTGCCGTACGTATTACACACTTACCGACCAATACGGTAACCCAGTGTCAGAATGGTCGTTCACAACACCAGAACAAAGCCGAAGCGATGAAACAGTTACGCGCTAAGTTATATGAATTAGAAATGCTAAGTCGTAATGCCGAGAAGCAAGAGTTAGAAGAGTCTAAGTCTGACATCGGTTGGGGCAGTCAAATCCGCTCCTATGTATTGGATTCAGGGCGCATCAAAGATTTAAGAACCAATGTCGAAACCGGCAATACCAGTGCTGTTTTAGATGGTGACTTAGATCAGTTTATTGTCGCCAGTTTAAAAGCGGGTGTTTAAGACCCTTTTAAAAAAACGTCTTTAACCAAGTTAACTCCTGTTTAACTGGTTTTTAATGACCTAAAGCCTTAAAATACCGTTCATATTCCAATCTATTAAGTTATCAGGCCTGGTGGTTTTCGAAACCACCAGGCCTGGTCGTTTGACCTATTAAAGTTAAGAGAGTTATCCCATGTCCGAAACACAAAATACAGTGCCTGAAGTTGATGAGAATAAAATCATTGCAGAACGCCGTGCAAAACTTCATGCATTAAGAGAAGACGGGCATTCATACCCAAATACGTTTCGCCGTGAGGATAATGCTGCCGAGTTACACCTTCTTTATAATGCGATGAGCAAAGAGGAATTGGCGGAAGCAGAGCCGGTACGCGTTAAGGTAGCTGGACGCATGATGTTACGTCGCATTATGGGTAAAGCCAGCTTTGCAACTTTACAAGACCCTACTGGGCGTATTCAGATCTATGTTACTCGTGATGAGTTACCAGCTGACTTCTATAATACTCAGTTTAAAAAATGGGATTTAGGCGATATCGTTGGGGCTGAGGGGTTTATCTTTAAAACCAATACTGGTGAGCTTTCAATTCACGTTGAGCATATCGAACTGATTACTAAATCGATTCGTCCACTGCCGGATAAATTCCACGGTCTGCAAGATCAAGAAGTCCGTTATCGTCAGCGTTATGTCGATTTAATCGTTAACCAGGATACGCGTGAAACGTTCATGTTGCGTTCTAAAATTGTACAGCACGTGCGTAACTTTTTAATTCGCCATGATTTCATGGAAGTTGAAACGCCAATGATGCATGTCATTCCTGGGGGCGCAACGGCTAAGCCTTTCCATACACATCACAATGCGTTGGATATGCCTCTTTACCTGCGTATCGCACCTGAACTTTACCTTAAGCGTTTAGTCGTTGGTGGGTTTGAGCGTGTTTTTGAAATTAACCGCAGTTTCCGCAACGAAGGACTTTCGACACGTCATAATCCAGAATTCACTATGGTTGAATTCTATGCGGCTTACACGGACTATATTCAATTAATGGATTACACTGAAGAGTTGCTGAAAGAGTTAGCGGAATTAGCGGTCGGTTCGACTAAAGTACCTTACCAAGGACAAGAGTTTGATTTTGGTAAGCCGTTTGCACGTATCAGCATGAAAGATTCGATTGTGAAGTACAACGAAGGTATTGAGCTTTCTCAGTTAGAGACGATTGAGTCAGTAACGGCATTAGCTAATAGCTTAAAAATTCATGTTAAAGAAGGCTATGGTTTAGGTAAGATCATTACTGAAATCTTTGAAGAAACGGTTGAAGAAAAGCTAATGGATCCAACGTTCATTACTGAGTATCCAGCAGAAGTTTCTCCGCTGGCACGTCGTAATGATCAAGACGCATTTATTACCGATCGTTTTGAGTTGTTCATCGGGGGCCGAGAGTTAGCCAATGGCTTTAACGAGTTAAATGATGCCGAAGATCAAGCTGAGCGTTTCAAGTCTCAAGTAGAAGCAAAAGATGCCGGCGATGATGAAGCGATGCATTATGATGAAGACTACATTACCGCTCTAGAGCACGGTATGCCACCAACAGCAGGTGAAGGTATCGGGATTGACCGTTTGGTGATGTTATTTACCGATTCGGCTTCGATTCGTGATGTACTGCTTTTTCCGCATATGCGGAAACAGTAAAAACTGGTAATGAATTTTCTAGTCTGAAATAGGGCTAGAAGAGTGCGCTAGATTGAGTATTTATTGAGTGCATATAAAAAAGCCCGTTAAGGTGGCCAAATTTGGTTACCTTAACGGGCTTTTTTATTGTCTAACCCTTTCTATGGCTCGGATTATTCGTCGTCAGTCACTGAGTAAGGCAGGGGTTCAATAATCGCAGAGGAGCCGGATTCGGTTAATAAATCGCCTTCAACCGCGCCTAAAGATCTTAAGGTCCCTATAGCTAAACAAATTGTGCCATTGAATATGTTTGGATTGGAACTGATAACGGCCAGTTTGTGGCTCTTCTCATTTGAATCTTTTAAGATAAGTGTTTCGCCAGCTGTTAAATTTAGACTCTCTTCAAAACGAATGCGGATCATGCGTTTGGTGACTTTACCGCGATAATGCATGCGTGAAATAATTTCTTGACCAGGAAAGCAGCCTTTTTTGAAGTTAATAGCATCCAGTTTATCGAGGTTTAAAAACTGGGCGACAAACTTTCCAGTGGTATTGGCATTAACTTCAGGTACGCCAGCCGTAATATTCAGCAGATTCCAATCATAAGAGTTAGTTACATCGGCATTGCTACGCAAGCTTTTCCAAGCTTCCATCATTTGTTCAGCAGGCCCAAACAAAGCATAGCGATGGTATGGACCGGGTACTTTAACCACACAGATATCTCGCATACCATCAATGTCGATATAGTCCGTTTCATAAACGTCTTTTACTTTAGTGCTTAAGCGGCGTTGGATATCCAAATCACCGAACTCACCCGCAAAACCAATCTGAATTAGACTGTCAGAAACATCGGTAAACTGCACATCGGCACGCAATACAAACATTCTCAAACGTTTAAGAATAGGCTCTTTTAAAGCGCCATCAAAGTTTAAATACAAGTCACCTTGGTATTTAAAGATTAAGAACAGTGCCAGCACTTGGCCTTGTGGATCAGAATAGGCAGAAAGTTGTGCTTTGCTGTCTGTTACATTTTTAAGGTCATTGCTTAACTGGCCTTGCA
This sequence comes from Thiomicrorhabdus sp., assembly GCA_006222135.1. GTDB lineage: Bacteria > Pseudomonadota > Gammaproteobacteria > Thiomicrospirales > Thiomicrospiraceae > Thiomicrorhabdus. The sequence continues at coordinate 11,908 of VCMI01000186.1, forward strand.
AAAAAGCATCGACTTCGCTGCCGGTGACTTTAAGGAGCGCTTGGTGGGTTAGGCTGGTTAACACTGGGCCGTTTTTAATTAAAAAACGTTCTAATTCGGGCTGACCGAAGGTGGCGATTTTTCCGGCTTCGTCAAACTGAGCATTTTGTGCTGCTAGAAAGTCTAGCCATTGTGGGTCTAAAGTGGCGCTGGAACTCATTGCTTTATCCTTCATTCTTAAACAGTGTACTGATGATACCGCAGGACCATAAAATTACAAAATATCTTAGCTTATTTATTGATATCTCTCTCTCTAGGTTTGAACCCCATAAACAGTATTAAAAGCCGTTTAATTCTCTCTGAAGTGTAGTAATATGGGAAACATTCTTTTTCTAAGGAATTCACCTTGACGGGGCCGAAGGCTTTTGAAGTCAAGTTAACCATTGTGTAACGGAGTTAAAGCGTGCCTGAATCAAAAAAAAGAGTTTTTAACGTTTATTATCGGTAGCGAAGAATATGCGGTTGAAATACTCCGCGTTCAGGGAATTCGGGGCTGGGAGGAACCGAGTCCTTTGCCAAACGTGCCTAGTTTTGTAAAAGGCGTGGTGGATTTACGCGGTACGGTTGTGCCGATTATTGATTTACGAGAAAAGTTCAAATTAAAGTCCAGCTTTGATGGCTCAACAGTGGTCATTGTTGTGCATGTGATTACGAGTCAAGGAGAGCGTATTGTCGGTTTAGTGGTTGATGCCGTTTCTGATGTGCATGAATTTGACCTTAATAAGCTACAAGCCGCGCCGGATATTTCAACGTCTGTCCAGAATCAATTTGTGCTGGGGTTAGCCACAATCGAAAATAAACCTGCTGAACAAGCGCTTGCTCAAGAAAGTGCTGAGGAAAATCGTCATAAATCAACCGGTCGAATGGTGATTCTAATCGATATAGATAAGCTGGTATCAGAAGGGTTGATTGAGTCTATTGTGGCTGGTTATGATGGCGTGCCAACGGGTAACGGTTGAACCAGGCCTGGTGAATTTTAAAGAATGTCTAATTTAAGACCGATACATTCAAGTCGTAAGTGCAACAGTTTTAATTTCCCAGAACACCTCATTAGGTGTTCTGAATCCTAAACACTTTCTTGGGCGATTGTTGAGCTTATCAACAACCCAATCAATTTCTTCCTGAGTTACTTTATCGAAGTCTGTTCCTTTTGGAAAGAATCGTCTTAACAATCCATTGGTATTTTCATTGGTTCCACGCTCCCAAGAAGAGTAAGGGTGGGCAAAATAAAAATCTGTCCCAAGCTCTTTTGCCATCGTTTGGTATTGTGAAAACTCTTTGCCATTATCTGAAGTTAATGAATGAACAGGCCTGTTTAAAGCTCGTAATTGCTCAATGATGWCRKCGTSTAACGATGTCTGACTTTCTCGTGTTAACTTTAATGAAGCGAGCGATTCTAGATGTTCGATCAACCATTAGTCGTCGTGT
>VCMI01000187.1 GCA_006222135.1 Thiomicrorhabdus sp.
TTATGAGCGGCATCAAATACTCAAGTTCTCACGATTACCTATGACAATGGTAAAGAGTTCGCCGACCATGAACTGATGGCTAAAGCGCTGGAAACTGATATTTATTTTGCCCACCCTATGCTTCTTGGGAGCGAGGAATCAATGAAAATACAAATGGTCTGATACGTCAGTATTTTCCAAAAGGCATGGACTTGAGAGATGTGACAATGGAACAAGCTCAATATGTGATGGATCGGCTAAACAACCGTCCAAGAAGTAGTCGTGGTGGTAAAACGCCTAATGAATTATTTAAGGGGCTGCAAGTTTGATTTACTTGCAGCATGATTAAATTGCACTTATTACTTGAAACCGCGGTTGCTATAAAACTCATGACCATTCCTTTTGATTATCTTGTATATAGCCCAGCGTTATCCGCTGCAACTGCATTATTATTAACCGAGGTATTCAAAGTACTCGCTTCAGTTTCCATAGCCTGAGCCTCGGTAAGTCGATCGGCTGTATGCAATTTGTTAGTAACGGCAATCGCCGCTTTAGCCACCGCGACGAGCGATGCAGCGGCGGATGCCGCTACCGCAAGACCGGCCGTTACAGCTGCTGCACTCAAAGTACCAAGAGACTCTATACCTGCGGCGACGGCTATCGGAACTTTTGCAGCATTAGTGGCAATTTCAGCCGCCACTTGAGTCACTTTTGCTGCACCAACCAGTACATTTATAGCCGCAATATCATCGAGTAAATCAACCTGTTTTTCATAATCATCTAAGTTTTGCGCCATAATTGCGGCCGATGTTGCGGCATTAGGATGGGCGTGTGAAGCGGCCGCCACAACACTTGAACAGCCTAGATCTCCCCATAAATCATTAAAAAACTTGAGCTGAATAGAATCGTCATTTAAAGCATCCCCGGCATCACTGGACTGATTGTATGCAAGGCTAGCAACATTGTCGGAATTCAAGCCGTCAGCTAAGGTATTATCGCCACTCGCATCTGCAACTCCTAAATCGTGTAGAACATAGGCCACGTTTTCTAATGTGTCTAAGGTACCAACACGTAACGCTGAAGTATCCACTGCGGAAATTTTTGAACCTGCCTGCAATACCGCGCAAAAATCTAAAGCATTCGGTGCCCCCGTATTTAAAACTTGTTTTTGGCCAACTGGATTAGTACTCGTTGTATCCATTGTAATAAAAGGTTCGGCACGATCTTTTAATGCTTTTAAATCTAAATCCAGAGCCGGCGTAGAATTTGGTCGACTAAAGACAGCATAACGTAAGTCAAGCCCAGCCTGATTCTTAAGTGGTGCGGCATACCCTACTGTTTTATAAGGAAAAAACCCCTTGGTTTGCGTGCAATTCTCAACACCCGAACTATCTATGGCAGGACATGGAAGGCGTGAATAGCTATAAATAAAGCCTAAAATTGCATCTTCAGCCACCTGATTATTATTAATGACTTTCTGTTCATTTATCTCTTGAAAAAACTTCGGTAAAATTTTAGCGCTAACGGCGACCAACATCCCAATCACTACTAAAGTGATTGACAACTCGATCAATGAAAAACCTTTGTTATAAAGTATTTTATATCGCATTATCAAAACCACCCCTTATTATCTAAGGCTTTAGCCTGCGCTACCTTATCGATTACTAACTGACTAACCCCAGCTCTCGTCCCCTGAGCTAGCAGCGATTCCTGTAAGGCGAAATTCTTGGCTGTTTCAGTTTTTTCAGCATTATTAACAGCCACAACAGTTGCGGAAATTGCCGCAGCTGTCGAAATAGCAAGAGCTGCAGTAGCCGCCCCAGCAAGCGCAGGCCCCGGAAAACTTGAAAGAGCTATAGCTGCAACCCCCAATACTTGGGAAGCCTTTAAAGCTAATAAAACAGTGGTAACCGCAACAGAAGCATCAGCCTGTTCATCTGTGGTAACCGCAACTTTATATGTCAAATCACGAAAATCTATATATAACTCATTCACTCGATCAATATCGAAAGCGGCATAAGCCGCTCTTGCGGCTCCATTTACCTTAGCCATAAGACGAGGACATCCAAGATCCCCGGCCATTTGATTTATGCCAACGCTAAAGACTTGATCGTCATAACGACTGTTTTGTATCCTACTTGGCACCTCAAATTTCAAGTTACTCAGCCCATTCACACCATCAAAAAAGTCATTATTGTTATCCATATCCACGGCACCCGGGCTGGCAATAATATAAAGTGGGTTTAAGGGCGTTGTACCAATGTAAGGATGAGCAGCTGATGCAGAGAGACTGCCCGCATTTTTTAAAGCCCAACAAAAATCCAAACCATTACTATTAGCCGAAAGTTCCCCTGGCGGTAAATAGGGACGAAATCTATCCTTCGCAACCGTAAAGTCCATGTCCAATGAGTTACCGTAACTGTCTGTAGTGGTGCTTGCTTGACGATAAACAGCATAAGCTAAAGGCTGACCATAAGGATTTTTTACCGGGCTTGAAAGCCCTAAAGTTCGATAAGGGAAAAAACCTGATTGATTACCAGCAACACAGGATTCAATGCCTGTGAGATCACTAGCAGGGCAAGGCAAACGACTATTGGCTTTAATAAAACCTTTTAGCGCCATATCCGCTTTTTTTATAATTGTTTGCTCATCTTCAGAAAAGAAGACTTGTTTGACTGAAGGAATGACGTTTTGTAGGCCAACTAAAACGCCTCCCAGTACAACTAAGACAACTGACAATTCAATTAAGCTAAAACCTTTATTACACTTCCTCATTGGAAAACACCTCGTTGATCGACAGCTCTTAACAAAGTTTCTGCTCCTTTAAAACGCTGAATAACATTGCCCGTAGAGCTAGAATCGCTATCCACACAACTTGCTCCCTCCCATGTCTTCCCAGGCTGTTGAGCGCATTCCATCGCGTCTATAGACCCATCAATGGCAGTCAGCTTGGCTTGCAATTCATCCACCTGGTTTTGCGTAGAACGTCCTTTCAAACCATAAATGACCAACGCTCGACGATAGTTATCATCATAGTGAATATCGCCATCGGGATTAGAATACCAGATGGTACCGAAACCGAAATGATCAAAACCGGGAGTATCTATAAAGGTCGGTTTAACATAAGGTTGCAAATTGCATGATGAATAGTAATTGTAGTCCGTAACGCCTTTAATGATAGAAGAAACATCTTTACACAAGACGGCTAAATCGGCTTCATTTGCCTTTACAGCAAAGACATCATCAGGGTCTTGAATTAGTGCCTTGCCTACGGGATAAAAGAGCGGGTGATTTGGTGCCAGATTATAAGCCTGGTCCACTTGATCATTAGAACTATTGATGTCGCTTAGATAGAGTAACCAGTTTGAATCCACAACAGACTTTCTATGATATGCATCGAGACATATCGGGTTGGTTGAGTCAGGAAGAAGATAGGTAGCAGCAGTATCATTTTCTACTTCAGGGGGACAGGTAGGATTTTCAGGATCAGTCGCAATACAAGCCGTTGAGTTACATTCAGACCTTACCTCATTATAGGATTGTATAGAGTCTGAATAGACTAAATATGAACTAAACTCTGTATCAATGGCTGTTTTGGCATTCGTATAAGCGATGGCTAAAGCAGAATTAGCCGGACCACTTGGGTCATCAATTCGATTAAAGAAATTAACGTAACTAGTAATTCGTGAATTCGAAGAACTCAATTTACTCACTGCATTTTGCTTATTGAGCTCATTGAGAGCATAAGCACTATCATATTCAGCCTGAATATCCGCTTTGTCGGAATATAGACCGGTCAATAACGTTGCGTAATCTGGTTCATATGCTGAAGCAGGAACACCAACAATATTTTCGATTCCCTGCGGGTCAGGATTAGTAGCATCGCTTGCTCTCACTGCAACATCAGCCCACAAACCGACTATAGTCGCTTGAGCAGCGACTGTTGCAATTGTCAAACCTACCGCAACTCCAGCAAGGCCAGTACCGGAGTTTTTCAAGGTAGTTGTCCGATAAACGTGTTTTAAGCGACGGCTTGAACCGGAACAATTTCCCGATCCGGATTTAAGCTTACCGCGCCTACTGGTGTCCAATTTCTGGTCTGTCTGCCAGACCATCTTTCTGGATACTTTGATTTTGCTAATTCATACACCACTTTACGTTGTCCAAGCAGCGCTACATCTTTTAGCCCATGGCGCTCGCTAGGCGTTACATATCGAATACCGCTATGGCGATGTTCATGGTTGTAAAACTGTTCGAACTTCAACATCCACTTCCTGGCATTCTCTAAGGTTGAAAACCCTTTAGTTGGCCATTGAGGGCAGTATTTTAAGGTTTTAAACAACGACTCTACATAAGGATTGTCATTGCTGACTCTTGGTCGACTGTAAGAGCCGGAGTTTTTCAAGGTAGTTGTCCGATAAACGTGTTTTAAGCGACGGCTTGAACCGGAACAATTTCCCGATCCGGATTTAAGCTTACCGCGCCTACTGGTGTCCAATTTCTGGTCTGTCTGCCAGACCATCTTTCTGGATACTTTGATTTTGCTAATTCATACACCACTWKWCGT
>VCMI01000188.1 GCA_006222135.1 Thiomicrorhabdus sp.
ACACGACGACTGAATATAGTGGCATGCCAAACAGTGCCATAGGCACTCATATGGCTGACTACATTCTCCCGCCCACAGAAATTCCAAAAAAACTTATCCGTTACACCGAGCACCGTTTTGGCCAACTACAACACCACGAACTTGCAACTCAAACTGAAGCACAAAATATATTAAACAAAATTTTTGTGCTGCTCCGTGTTGACAMGACGACTGTAATGGTCAAGTATTCTTGGAGACTTCCTAAGCCACTTTTTGTAAGTTCTTTCTTTTCTGTGCTGGCGTGATGTAACCCACGGCTGAGTTAATCCTTTTGTTATTGTAATAGCGAATATAGTGCTCTACGCAGCCCACCACTGACCTGTGGTTTAGAAAGCTCAGGCCGTTCAAATATTCGCTTTTTAAATTTCTAAAAAATCTTTCTTGTACTGCATTGTCCCAACAGTTTCCTCTTCGGCTCATGCTTTGAGTTATACAGTGCAAACTTAGGGTTTCTTTAAATATGTTGGCTGTGTACTGCACGCCTTGGTCTGAGTGAAACATTAAGTTTTTTGTGTTTGGGCGGTGCATTTTAACCGCATTAATTAGTGCTTGCTTCGCGAGCTTGGCATCGGGTGTTTGTGATAAGGCATAGCCAACAATTTCTTTTGTTCCTAAATCTAAAACGGTCGCTAAATAACTCCAACCTGTGTGGTTGCGAATATAGGTTATATCGCCAACCCAGTGAGTGTTTTGTTGCTCTGGGTTGAATTTTCGCTTTAACAGGTTGGGGATATTCGGAATTTCCTTACCTACTGGGTAGTAGTGTGGTTTCTTTGGTACTTTGGCCACAACACCCGCGTCCTTCATTAGTCTTGCTACTTTAAACAGTCCAATACTGACGTCGTTATTATTAAGCGCTATACGCATTCGCCGCTTGCCGTAACTCTGAAAATTGTCTTGATGTATTCTCTTTATCATTGCAATGACTTGTTGTTCAAACGCACTTTGAACAATATATTTTGATTGATTATAGTAGCTAGAACTTGGTACATTCAGTAGCCGGCAGAGTTCTTGAATCGTTAATTTAGGATCAGCCTCTTTCATTTTTTCAATCACTTTAATGCTGGATTGTCTCGAATGAAAAAGGCTGTTGCCTTTTTTAATAGCACATTGTCTCTCTGTGCCTGAGCTAATTGTTTTTCAAGCTCTTGAATGCGACGATTCTGCGGGTCTAAAGCGACTTTATTGTTAGGAACGTCACCTTTCAGTTCTTTTTGGTATTGCCGCTTCCAGCGAATAACGGCTGTAGCACCTACTCCTGACATATCCATAATTTGCTGGTTTGAATAACCTTCATCAACCATCAGTTTTACGTATTCAAGTTTTTGAGCAGGTGTTACTGAAACTCGTTCTTTTCTTATTCTTTCAGTCATGTTGATTCCTATTCTTGATTTTTTAATAGGCTATCAAAGTCTCCGAGATTATTAAACCATTACACTCYGAGCTTAAGMCTAAGCAAGATNACATGACCTAAGCAATHTAATGTTAABTACACGACTKACTTAGGGCGCTTGCTCTTATCCGACACCTGTTTATTTTTGCCTTTGACCTTCATAATTCTATCCTTTTAAGCTTTTTTTATTCAGACGCTAGGCGCTCGGTCGTTGCAATGGCATAGACTTTATTCTTGGAGTCGACTAAAGCCGTTGCTGTTACCCAAACCTCAACAACCTGGCCAGCCTTCGTTAGACGAGTCGATTTATAAGGTTGTAAGGTCTCCAGATCAATAAGTTTATTTAATTTAGCAAACTCTGCTGGGTAATGCTCTGCTGGAATTCGATCTTGTGCTGTCATTTTAAGGGCTTCTTTTTCATTCCAGCCATAGATTCTATGTGCGGCCTGATTCCAGGCCAAAATAGCACCTGTTAAATCTTGCACTGTGATGGCGTCGTAGGAATCTCGAACAGTGACGGCTAAACGTTTAAACCACGGGTTTTATCCAGTAAACGTTCGCGCATTTCTACGATTTCAGTGATATCTATAAAGGAGACAACAGCTCCTTCAATGACATTTTCTAAGGTGCGATAGGGCTGAATTCGCATTGAGTACCATTTACCATCCTTAGCTTCAACCTCTATTATTTTAGGGATTAAAGAGTCTAAAACGCTTTGGATATCCGACAATAGGTCATTGTAGTTAATTAGATTGGAGACGATATGACCTAAGGGTCTTCCCACATCATTTTGAATAAAATTGATGATTTGAGTGATGGAAGGGGTGAAACGCATCACGTTCAGTTTGTGGTTGACAAAGACGGTGCCAATATTGGTTCCCGCCAGTAGATTATTCATATCATTGTTGGCGTGGGATAAATCCAAGACCTTGGTTTGCAGCTCTGTATTAACGGTAGAAAGCTCTTCATTGACGGACTGTAACTCTTCCTTTGAGGTCTCCAATTCTTCATTGGTAGACTGCAACTCTTCATTTAATGACTGCATATCTTCATTAAAAGTCTTGAGCTCTTCATTAGAAATTTCAAGTTTATGATTAGAGATTTGCAAAAAGACTTTCTGTTCATAGAGTTCTTTTTCAAGGGTTGCAATACGCTGATTGTCATTGGCTTTGTGTGCCGTACTCTTTGTAGTCGTCTCTTCAGGAGCGGCCAGGGTTTTTAAAGTACTTTCGGGTACAGTTTCAAAGATCACTAGGTATAAAGGCTTGTTTGGAGCATTAGAGAGTTCTGATGGAATGGGTTGTACCGTTAGGTTAACGGTAAATGATTGATTATTTTTGGAAATCTTTAAAAACCGACAATAAACAGATTCTTTACTCTCAAGTGCTTTATAAAATGCCACCTTTAACTCTTGATCTAATCCTACATGTGCCATTTTGAGTATATTAAGGGGGCCAGCTTCACCCGGTGGCAGTTCCAGAAACCTGCTGGTACTACCATGTAAGTAGAGAATATTACCTTCTTTATCGACCAGGGCGGCCGAGAGTCCTAGTTTTTGCAGTAACAACTGTTCTACTAGGGCGCGTAAGGTTAGTTTCTCGGTCAAAAGGTCTTTTTCTACCAGCGGAAAAATTAAATTTTCTTGCCTTGTTTTACGGACTCTTTTGATTATATTTTGATCTAGCACACGATCCAATTTGTGACTGGTTTGATAAGTTTTGGACTTATGATCGACTACATCAAACAGATGGGAAAACTCTCCTATCGTTTCTGAAGAGCCTAATAGCAGAAATCCGCTTGGATTAAGTGAATAGTTAAAGAGCGGAATAATCTGTTTTTGTAACTCTAAATTGAGGTAAATAAGTAGGTTTCGGCAGCTGATCAGGTCAAGTTTGGAGAATGAAGGATCTTTGATAATATTTTGCTCGATACATTCAAGTCGTAAGTGCAACAGTTTTAATTTCCCAGAACACCTCATTAGGTGTTCTGAATCCTAAACACTTTCTTGGGCGATTGTTGAGCTTATCAAAGTCGTCGTGT
>VCMI01000189.1 GCA_006222135.1 Thiomicrorhabdus sp.
ACGACGACTSTCCTCGTCTTCCTCGCCGTAGTAAGCTCTGAGCTTTTTCGCAACACCAGCAAGGCGGCTGCCTCCGCTAGAGCTTTTCTTTCGGTTTAACTCGCGTTCTAACTGTTTAATGCGTTTTATCTTCTCGGCTGTGTTTTCTTCTACACGCTGACGCTGTGTTTCACTTAAATTACCGTTAATACAGGCGGCACGCCACTCTTTAACCTGCTCAACCAATAGACCTTTTTCTCGGCAGTACTGGCTTAACTCGACCTCAGATAACGGGGTGACTTCTACCACCACAGCAAATTTCGCTTGGGATGACCACTGTTCAGGCTTGTTTCCATTTAAAGGCATTGCATATCCATCGACGTTTAATTCGTTACGCCAATTGTACAATGTCTGTGCTGAAATACCTTCTTCTACAACCAACTCAGTCACCGAACGACTTAATGGTGGGAAGAACTTTTTGACTACGGCTTCTTTTCTTTCGGGTGAATACTTGGACATTTAATACCACTTTCCGCCCACTGTTTAAGTTTAACTTTTATGAAATGAAGACCGGACAACTATCCTGACACAGGGGGTCTTCAATGGCAAACAATTGCTCTAAAAGACGCACCATGGTCGGTAGGTCATCCAGAGTTGCGTTCCTAATATGCATAACAATATTCCTTGCTTTAATCTAGCGTACAAAAAAGGCCGCACTAGGCGGCCTTTTAAAGATTCACAATAAACGGTCTTGGTTTATTATTTTTGGTCAAACTCAGGGTACGCTTCCATACCACATTCTTGAATATCCATACCTTCCATTTCTTCTTCTTCAGTTGGTCGAAGTCCCATTGTCTTCTTGATAATGAATAGAACAATTATTGACATGATAAACATCCAAGCAAATGTCGCAACTGTACCGATTAATTGACCCATAAAGGTGGCATCAGAGTTACTGAATAATACTGCGAAGATACCCCAGATACCGGCTGTACCGTGTACTGAAATAGCACCAACAGGATCATCTAGTTTCATCTTATCCATTAAAACAACCGATAATACAACGATTAGACCACCAACAGCACCGATGATCATGGCTAAGCCAGGAGTTGGAGCTAATGGTTCAGCAGTGATAGAGACTAAACCTGCTAAGGCACCGTTTAACACCATGGTCAAATCAGTTTTACCGAACATGAATTTACTCAGTAGAGCGGCTGAAATCATCCCAGCGGCAGCGGCTGCATTTGTGTTAACGAAAATTGCGGCGACTGCGTTAGCTTCATCAACATTTGAAACCATTAGTTCTGAACCACCATTGAAACCGAACCAACCCATCCAAAGGATAAACATACCTAAGGTAGCCATTGGTAAGTTTGCGCCAGGAATAGGGTTAATTTTGCCGTTTGGTCCATATTTACCTTTACGAGCACCAACCATGATTACCGCAGCTAAAGCCGCCGAAGCACCCGCCATATGAACAACAACGGAACCTGCGAAGTCTTGGAAGCCAAGTTGGTCTAACCAGCCGCCACCCCATTTCCAGTAACCTTCTACTGGGTAAATGAACGCCGTCATTACAACAGCAAATACAAGAAAAGGCCAAAGCTTCATACGTTCAGCAATCGCACCAGATACAATCGACATTGTCGCCGCGGCGAAAACCGCCTGGAAAATGAAGTCAGACATGCCTGAATAGTAAGGCGCATCATCGCCACCAGCAAGCACCGCTTCAACCGTATTGTCAGCGCCTAATAAGAAGCTTAGGTTTGGTATAAAGCCATTAATAGGATCACCAGGATACATGACGTTGTAACCGACAATTAAGAATGCAGTACAGGCAACGCTGTAAAGCAAAGCATTTTTGGTTAAAATTTCAACAGTATTTTTGCTACGAACTAAACCCGCTTCTAACATAGCAAAGCCGGCAGCCATCCACATGACAAGTACTGCACTCATTAAAAAATAAAACGTATCCAAAGCATAGGATAGTTGTAAATAATTTCCTTCCATGATTTCACTCCATCTTCTATAACGCAACGTCACCTGTTTCAGAGGTCCGTATGCGTATAGCTTCATTTAAAGGTATGATAAAAATTTTGCCATCCCCGACCGTGTTCGATTTAGCATTTTTGATAATGACGTTGACTACGTCATCTACTAAGTCATCAGAAACTGCAATTTCCAGCATGATTTTTGGAACATATGAAATTTCATATTCAGCTCCTCTGTATGTTTCTTTGTGACCTTTTTGACGACCATAACCCTTAATTTCAGTTGCAGTTAGACCAAACGCACTGAGCTCAGATAGGGCTTCACGAACAGGATCTAATTTAAAAGGATTTATGACCGCTTTAATTATTTTCATATTAGCGACCCCTACAGAAATGTATAAAATGCATAAATTGTATAAAAAAGGACCAAGCTACCTAAGTGATAAGTAGCCTGGTTGGATTGGTATGGAACAGATACCGGTGAGCATAGAGGAAGGTTTGTGCCAGGAATAAAAGTTTCTTAATAATCAGTTTGTTAGTAACAGGTAAGTAGGATTTGTTTCTTTTTATTAACTAATTGTGCACCATAGTAATCTTTTGAGCGAGTTATTCTGGTGCAGTATTGTCGTAAAAAATAATACTGAGAAAGTGGATGGGTACTTGAATGAGTTCTTCTGGCCCATGAGAAATCTTCGCGTCATAAGTTAAAGAGTCCCCCGGTTTCATGTGATAAGTGTGTTTTCCATGACGATAAATTAATTCGCCCTCCAGCAAGTGCATGAACACAGTGCCTTCATGGCTAAAGGTTGGAAAGACTTCACTTTTGTTATTTAAGGAAATTAAGAAGGGCTCAAAGCTTTTTTTAGGACCTTTGTCATAAGCGAGTAAGTGATAGGTATGTCCAACCTTCGTTCCGCGCCTAACTACTTCAAGCTTGTCCTCAGATTTAACCAATTGGGCACCGCCTTCTTCATTATCAAATTCTTTAAAGAAAACGGAAATTGGGATCCCTAATGAAGTCGATATTTTTAATAAAGAATCTAAACTGGGTGAAACTTGGCCATTTTCAATTTTACTGAGCATGCCACGGCTAATGCCAGATTGTTTCGCAATGTCCGAAATGGTTAAGCTTTGTTTTTTTCGGACACTATTGATGACCTTACCTATATAGATATCGAGTTGCTGATTGGCTTTTGACATAGTAGTTTGTGGCTTTATCTGTCTTAAAAAATACATTATACAATTATATGTTTAAGAAATTGTACGAGTGTTATTTTTCAAATATAGATTGCACTAAACAATAAAACTATTAGGTTTAAATTACTTGATAAATTTATTCGGTAGTGTTCACGTTAAGAATACTAGACCGTGTGATGTTGTTCAGTTATCAATATATTAGACGGTTAAAAGAGGTGGCCAAATTTGAGAATCATTACACTCATTGCAGTTAGCTTCAGTCAACGCCTTAGTTACTTCATTTCCACTTTCTTCTTTTAAGATTTCTTGTGCTGAATTCATGCATGCATTGCATGTCACCATCTAATGTCTTAATTCAAGTTAATTAAACCACTGATAAGAATAAAAAGTTCTTTACAGGAATCTATAATGATGCATAATAAGAATTATAGGTTCCTAAGGAGAAAGTACAGTGAGTTTCCAATTTTATGTTTTAACCATTTCATGCCCAGATAGAATCGGAATTGTTTCCCGAGTATCGACATTTTTAGCCAGTAACGAATGCATGATTAAAGAAGCGAATCATCATGCAGACGGGCTTTTAAGTAAGTTTTTTATGCGTATTGAGATTTCTAGTATCAATATGTCACCGCAGGAATTTGAAGATGAATTTTCTGATATAGCGGGTGAGTTTGATATGGAGTGGACACTCTCATCTTTAAAGCCATAGATTCAACTAGTAAGTGCAACACCTATAGGAATTGAAAAAGGCCAGTTGATAAGCTACAGTCGTCGTGT
>VCMI01000190.1 GCA_006222135.1 Thiomicrorhabdus sp.
TTCTTAAGTGATTTATTCTGGGTTAAAAGTCAATCATCATATAAACCYTAWGGGGTTGTTTGAACATTTTACGCATTAGATAGATAACGAGTTAAGGCGATAGCGATGAGTACAGCTTTAGAGCAGGTTGAAAAAACGGCACAGTTAAGTAAAAACAACCAAATGAGTTTGATGATATTTCAAGTCCAGTTTCCAAAAGAAGGTGTTCAACCGCCTTATTATGGAATGAATGTGTTTAAAGTACGTGAAGTTTTAGAGGCGCGTGCTTATGATATTGCTCCTATGCCTGATACCAACCCTTTGATTGAAGGGATGATTGAGTTACGCGGCGTTTATCTCCCCGTTATTGACCTGCCTAAATGGATGGGGTTTGAAATGTCGGCAGAAGAGCGTAAAAAATCCATTATCATCGTGTCTGATTTCAGTCGTAACTTTATCGGTTTACGCGTATCGAGTATTCACGGTGTAGAAGAAAAAACTGGTCTGATATTCATCCCGCTGGTAACTATAATATGGACGTTAACTCAAATCAGATTGTTAATCATACTTATTTAGAAAACAGTGAAACCTTGTGCTTTATCCTTGATATTAGAAAAACTGTTAATTGAAGCTATGCCGGCTGTAGCAGAGAAAATATTTGCATCTGCTAAGGATGTTGCAAAAGAGGGCTATGTCTTTAGTCATGAAATGTACGAAAAAACCATTTTATTTGCTGAAGATAGTAAAGCGATTCAAAAATACATGAGTATGATTTTTACCCAGCTTGGTTTAAAGTCTAAAGGTTTTGATGATGGACGGCAGTTGCTTGATTACATTGAAGGGCTTGAATCTTTGCAAGAAATTTCAATGGTATTCACTGATTTAGAGATGCCTGTTGCTTCAGGGCATACGGTTATTCAAGAGTTGCGCGCGAATCCTAAGACTAAAAAAATGCCTATCATTGTTCATACGTCCATGACAAGTGATAATAACAGTCGAGAAGTGTTGGCGATGGGGGCTGATTTTTTATTGGGAAGGTCGATACGGATTTGATTGTTGAGACAATTAAAAAGGTTGAAAAGTTTGAAAAGTAAATATTAGGACTTTAAGTAGGTTGGTCGAGTAAGTTGCTTAAAGGGKTTTATTTAACAGAGTTTGGTTGGATTTCAGCCATAAAAAAAGGCGCCTGATCAGGGCGCCTTTTTTGTTACTGCTACAAATCTAAATTAACGCTGACGCGCTTTAAATTTAGGATTTGTTTTACAGATAACATAAACTTTTCCACGACGCTTAACGATTTGACAATCTTTATTGACGTGCTTTAGCTGATTTTAATGATGATAAGATTTTCATAGGATATATCCATTTTATAGGGCCGAATTTTAAAAACCAATTCGACTTAAGTTCAAATTTGAAGTGGCGGATTATAACGGGTTACAAATCTACTGTCTAGCCAAGATCGTTAAAAAGTCTATTGTTTAGGCATATTGTGCTATTTTTAAGCGTCATGTGACGTTCAGCGACAGGATATTGTGTTTCATTCACGTATAATGCCTCTCAAATACTTTTTAATGGATCTCTTTTTTATCATGTCAGAAAGCATCTTACCCTCTAAAATCAGCAAAGCCCCTCTCTTAACCGTCGATGATGTGATGGGCGCTTCAGGTGCCCTTTCTGAATTAGTCGAGGGTTACCAGCCAAGACAATCGCAAATAGATATGTCTTATGAAATTGAACGGCTAATTGAGCAAGAGGGGACTTTGTTAGCTGAGGCTGGCACAGGCACGGGGAAGACCTTTGCTTATTTAGTGCCTGCATTATTGTCTGGTAAAACCGTTATGGTTTCAACGGCGACTAAAACCTTGCAAGAACAATTGGTGCAAAAAGATCTTCCCATTCTTTTTAAAGCTTGCGGCATTAAAGGCAAAGCCAAAATATTGAAAGGCCGTGATAACTACGTGTGCCCGCAGCGCTTGGAAATAACTGAAACAGCAGAGCAACATAGTCGAGAAGATTGGAAAAAATTAGCGTTAATTCACGAGTGGGTACAAAATAAAAGTCTTTTGGGAGATAAGGCTGAGTTAAATGAAGTGGCCGAAGATGACCCCATATGGAAAAAAGTTTGTGCACGTTTGGAATTTTGTCAGGCGGCGGATTGCAACGTAGATTCGGGCTGTTTTTACCCTAAAGTTAAACAGCAAGCTTCAGAAGCACAGGTATTGGTTGTAAATCATCATCTATTTTGTGCGGATTTATCTTTGCGTGAACAGGGATTTGGTGAATTATTGCCAAATGCAGAAGTTTATATCTTTGATGAAGCCCACCGACTACCGGATATTGCCGCACAGTTTTTAGGATTTTCCATTACGCGAAGCCAGTTAGACGAATTGGTTAGAGATATTAAACAGGCGCAGAAAATTGAGTCGCCCGAATCTAAATCTATTTCAGATCAGGCAACTCATTTGGCAGAACAAATTAAACTCCTGAATGAATCACTAGGCAAGTGGGAAAAGCGTTGGACCTGGGAGCAACTTGAATCTGAAAAAGCCTTTCATTTAGTCATGAAGCGATTTCTGGATAGCTTATCCTTTTTGGTTGAAAACTTAAAAGCGGTGGCGGAACGAGGCAAACAAATAACCGCTGTTTATAAAAGAGCCAAGGACTTTGAATCGCAGTTTAAAGATTGGTTGAACAGTAAGTCAGAGAATAAAATTCGTTGGATAGAGTCTTCTCAAGCACGTTTTAAATTAAATTTGACCCCTTTAAGCGTGGCGGATCCATTTAGTCGTCAAAGAGAATTGATAGGTGGAAGTTGGTTATTTACCTCAGCCACCTTAAGCGTACATAATAATTTCAGTTACTTCGCAAATCGCCTTGGGCTGGGAAAGGCACAAACTAGCCACTGGGATAGTCCTTTTAATTATCAAACGCAAGGGGTTGTTTACCACCCGATTGGCTTGCCTGAGCCTCGTAGCGAAGACTATGTTAAGGTCTGTTTACGAGCTGCTTGGCCGCTTTTAAAAGCCAGTGAGGGGTGTGCTTTCATGTTATTTACCAGTCATCGTGCCATGCAAGAGGCTCGCGCGATTATGGAAAGTCACTGGGATGGGACTTTATTAGTACAAGGCGACTTACCTAAATTAACGCTATTGGAACGTTTCAAAACCGCCGATAGAGCGGTCTTGCTGGGGACCAGTAGTTTCTGGGAGGGGGTCGATGTGAAGGGGGATGCTCTAAAATTAGTCATGATTGACCGTATTCCTTTTGCTCCGCCAGATGATCCTATTGTTCAGGCGCGAGAGGCTTATTTAAAGGAAAAAGGTTTAAATGGATTTGCTCATTTTCAACTGCCTGAAGCGGTGATGGCAATGAAGCAAGGTTCAGGACGTCTGATTCGTGATGTAACCGACAAAGGCGTTTTAATGCTTTGTGATCCCCGATTATCTTCCAAAAGTTACGGTAAGACTATTCAGTGATAGTTTGCCAGATTTTCCATGGGTCTATGATGTTGAATCTGCTGTTTTGAAGCTTAAAAAAGATAATAGCAGTGGCTTATTACGAACTTATAAATTAGTGATAGAGTAAAATTTACTTTATAACTGACGACCTATAATATGAAACTTTGGATCGAGTGCTTACTCGATCCAAAGTCCCAATATACAAACCTCTGTAGGGATAAAGATGTACAAAACATTTAGCGTAGAAACCTCTACAGTAGCCTGCTCAGT
>VCMI01000191.1 GCA_006222135.1 Thiomicrorhabdus sp.
GGTGATCAGTATGTTGGTTTAGATCCTGGCGGAGCAGAAGAACTGCTGGTAGAAGGCTCACAAGTTGAGTTGACACAATCAGCATTGGTGCTGGAGGATTTGATCGGTCAGTTTTTAGTTAAATTCAGTGGGACGGATTAGGGATGAAATCTATGATAAAAAAACCTTTAAAACTTTTTTCTTAACGCTACTCTCTTTTCTGTGGACCTCTCAGAGTTATGCTGTTTCAGTCCCTCAGACGGATCCAGCAGAAATGGTCAGTGCATTGTCTACAGAACTTATTAAAGCGATGAATGAACAAAGGGTTGAGTTAGAGTCGAGCCCTGAAAAAGTGAAAGCCTTTGCCGCTATTTATGTGTTGCCTTATGTAGACACCTACAAAATGGCACGATACGTTATGGGTAAGCATTGGCGCACGGCCACTGAATTACAACAAAACGATTTTATGGCTGCTTTTTCGAATACTTTGATTCGTTCTTACTCTCAGAGCTTACTGAAATTAAATATTGAATCAGTCAGTGTGAAAAATGCACAAGAAGAGCGGCCTGGGCGCGTGACAGTACCTTCTGTGGTGATTCAATCGGATGGCAATCAAACGGACGTCATTTATCGTGCTTATCTAAATAAAGAGAGTAAGAAATGGATGCTTTATGATGTCGCTATTGAAGGGATTAGTATGTTACTAAATTACCGTAAAGCCTATGACTCTGATTTTTCTAAGATTGGTATTGATGCCGTGATTGTTGATATGAAGGCTAAAAATAGTGCATTTAATGGTTAAGTCTAACAATATGAAAACTTTAATAAGTAAGGTGTGGTGATGGCAGAATTAACGTGGTCTGAAACCCGTGGCTTAATGACTTTGCCAGTAGAGGTGACTTTACAAACTTTACCGCAATTGCTGAAAAGCAAGGCTGTTCTAAAGTATCCAGTTCTCGAGGTTGATTTTTCTAACGTGAAGCTAGTGGATAGCGCTGCGTTAGCCTTGTTGCTGGCCTGGTCAGGTAATACAGCAACGGCCCTTAAGGTGATAAACATGCCCACTGAACTGCATACCTTAACGGTTTTATATGATTTAGAGACTGTTTTGGGGCTTTAAAAGTGACTGTCAGGCAGTCTAAGGCGATTCAAAAAAATATTCAAAAAGGTTAGATATGTTACAAACCCCGGCTGTTGAATTTCAACAGGTCAAAAAACAATATGGCGAATTAGAAGCGTTAAAAGGAATCTCTTTTTCGGTAGAAGAGGGTAGCTTCTTTGGTTTGCTTGGGCCTAATGGTGCCGGCAAATCAACCCTTATCAGTTCTATGTCAGGTCTGCTGGTTCCAAGTTCAGGTCATATAAAAATTAAGGGTTTTGATGTGATTGACGACTATCGTCAAACTCGTCGTCTATTAGGTTTGGTGCCCCAGGAGCTGATTTCAGATCCGTTTTTCTCTATCCGTGAACTTTTACAGTTACAGTCTGGATACTTTGGATTAAGAGGTGCTAAACAGTCCGCTTGGATTGGTGAGTTATTGGAACGCTTAGCCCTATCTGACAAGTCCGATGCCGACACCAGTCAGCTCTCTGGCGGCATGAAGCGTCGTGTATTAATAGCGATGGCATTAGTTCATAAACCACAAGTTTTGGTTTTGGATGAACCAACTGCGGGGGTGGATGTGGAATTGCGCAGAACGCTTTGGGAATTTACCAAAGAGTTACATCAGCAAGGCCATACGATTATTTTGACGACCCACTATTTAGAAGAAGCTGAAGCGCTTTGCGAAAAAGTAGCGATTATGCAAGACGGTGAAGTCAAGGCTTTGGATTCGACGCATGCATTATTGTCTAAACATAGTTATCGCTATTTACGCGTGACGCTTTCGCAGCCGGCACAGCAGTTAATCCCTCCTTTAGAACAACGTTTAGTTGAGAGGGAGCACAATCGCTTGGTGTTTAAGTTAGAGAAAACCGCGTCCATGACCGAATTACTGGCTTGGTTGCATGAAAACCAACTACAAGTGACCGACGTGAGTAGTCGAGATGCTTCTTTAGAAGAAGTGTTTTTAGACTTAACCTCAGGGGAGAGGGTCTAATGATAAATTATGCTGGATGTTGGGCGCTCTTTATTAAAGAGATAAGACGTTTCTATTCGGTCGTTGTACAGACCGTGTTTGCACCGGTGGTGGCGACACTACTTTATCTACTGGTTTTTGGACAAGTTCTGAATACGCAGGTAGAAGTTTATTCAGGTGCAAATTATAGTCAGTTTTTAATACCAGGCCTGGTGATGATGGCGATTTTGCAAAATGCCTTTGCGAATACCTCTTCAAGTTTGATTCAATCGAAGATGCACGGCAATTTAACCTTTGTCTTACTGAGTCCAATCTCACCACTTGAACTGTATATCGCTTTTGTTGGAGCGTCGATAGTGCGTGGTATTGCTGTAGGTTTTGCAATATTAGTGGTTGGGATTATTTGGTTTGATTTGAGTTGGCAGTCGCCATTGTGGATTATGTTGTTTGCTGTCTTAAGTGCAGCGATGATGGGTGGTTTGGGCATGCTGGCGGGGATTATTTCCGATAAGTATGACCATTTAGCCGCGTTTCAGAACTTTGTGATTATGCCGCTGACTTTTTTAAGTGGCGTCTTTTATTCGATTCACGCTCTACCAGGCGTCTGGCAGGAAATCTCACAATTCAATCCGTTCTTCTATATGGTTGATGGATTTCGTTATGGATTCTTTGGGCAATCTGACGTATCGGTTTATTTGAGTTTGTCAGTCACGCTATTCTTCTTGATGATTGTGTCTGCGATAAATCTGATTTTATTGCATAAAGGCGTTAAAATACGCGAATAATTTTTTACAAGGAGTAGGCTCATATGTCTCCAGATACCATTAAAGAAATGATAGAAACTGCAATCCCTGATAGTCGGGTTGAAACCAGTGGTGAAGATTGCAATTCTAGCATTGTCGTCATTAGTTCAAGTTTTGCAGGTTTGTCACCGATAAAGTGTCATCGCATCGTTAATGATGTTTTCAAAGCACAGTTTGCCAGTGGCGAATTGCATGCACTGTCAATTAAGACTAAAGTCGCTTAATAAAAATCAAGGTGTTGTTTAATCCCTCGGTTTTTTAAATAAGACAAAAATAGATAAAGCAAAATTTATGGATAAATTAGTAGTAAATTGCCAGGGAGAACTTTCCGGCAGTATTGAGATTTCAGGGGCTAAAAATGCGGCTCTACCCATTCTGATGGGGTGTCTACTCGCCGAAACGCCGACGAGGTTATCTAATGTTCCGCATTTAATGGATGTGACGACCTCTATCCAGTTGCTGGCATCTATGGGTGTTGAGGTTTTGTTTGATGAGAATCTGAATATTGAGTTGGATGCCAGCCATTTGACCTCTAAGGAAGCGCCTTATGAATTGGTTAATACCATGCGTGCTTCAATCTTGGTGTTAGGACCCTTGTTAGGCCGTTTTGGTGAAGCTAAGGTTTCTCTACCTGGCGGCTGTGCGATTGGTTCACGTCCTGTTGATATTCATATTCATGGTATGCAGAAGATGGGTGCGGATATACAGGTAGAGCAAGGCTATATCATTGCTAAATCGAATGGTCGCCTGAAGGGCGCGGATATTTCGATGACTCCTGTGACAGTGACCGGAACTGAAAATTTATTGATGGCTGCTGTGTTAGCTGAAGGTACCACTTATTTAAGAAATGCAGCACGCGAACCTGAAGTCACGGATTTGGCTGAATTCTTAAATAAGATGGGTGCTAAAATCAGTGGATTAGGCACGAGTACTTTGGTCATTGAAGGGGTAGAGCGCTTAACTGGCGTAGAGTACTCAGTCATTCCCGATCGTATTGAAGCAGGCACTTATTTGGCGGCCGCTGCAGTCACTAAAAGTAAATTAACCGTGACTAAGGTTAATCCAGAACACCTTACAGTAGTCGTCGTGTAAATTTACCGAAGCCGGTGCGGATATTAGCTGTACGGCGGATACCATTACTTTAGATATGCGTAACCGTTCTCTAAAGCCTGTGAATATCGTCACGGACCCATATCCACTTTTCCCAACGGATATGCAGGCACAATTTTTAGTGATGAATGCCTTGGCAGATGGCGATTCAACGATTCAAGAAACAATTTTTGAAAACCGCTTTATGCATGTTTCAGAATTGGCCAGAATGGGCGCGGATATCTCTATAGAGGGTAATACGGCAACCATTCACGGTGTTAAAMWACTCATGGCGCGCCAGTAATGGCAACCGACCTACGTGCTTCAGCCAGTTTAATCCTAGCAGGCCTGGTCGCGGAAGGTGAGACAGTCGTTAATCGGGTTTATCATATCGACCGTGGACACGACGACTGATTGAAGAGAAATTTCATAAAATAGGCGCGCATATATATCGTTTATCTGATTAACGATTGTGCCTATTTGTCGAGCGTGATTCACATCACACTTAATTTTTGAACGTATTAACTATTTGATGAACTTATGAATGAACAGCTAACTATCGCGCTCTCTAAAGGGCGCATTTACAAAGATACTCTACCGTTACTTGAGGCGGCAGGCATTGAACCCTTAGAAGATCCGAGCAAATGCCGTAAGCTTATTTTGCCTACGAATAATCCAAATGTACGTTTATTGATTGTTCGTGCAACCGATGCACCGACTTATGTCGCGCATGGCGCGGCTGATATTGGTGTGGCCGGTAAGGATGTTTTGATGGAAGCCCCAACTGACAACCTATATGAGTTGTTAGATTTGCAAATTGCCAAATGTCAGTTAATGGTGGCCGGCCCAGAGTTCGAA
This sequence comes from Thiomicrorhabdus sp., assembly GCA_006222135.1. GTDB lineage: Bacteria > Pseudomonadota > Gammaproteobacteria > Thiomicrospirales > Thiomicrospiraceae > Thiomicrorhabdus. The sequence continues at coordinate 4,808 of VCMI01000191.1, forward strand.
AAAGAACATGGTCATCGTCTTAAAATTGCGACTAAGTATCTAAAATCTGCCCAAGCGTATTATGCGCAAAAGGGAGAGCAGGTCGATTTAATCAAGCTTTATGGTTCTATGGAAATTGCACCGCTGATTGATTTAGCCGATAGAATCGTCGATTTAGTCGATACTGGGAATACTTTGCGTGCCAACGGCTTAGTGCCGATGGAGCATATTGCAGACATCAGTTCTCGTCTGATTGTTAATCAGCATGCGTATAAAACGAAGTTTCACCAAATTGATGAAATTGTTCAAAAGTTTAAATCAGTAATAGAGAGTCAAAATGCTTAATATTCGTCGTTTATCTGCTAGTGCAGAAGGGTTTAGAGAAGAGTTAGATACTCTTCTTGCGTGGGAAACAGTTTCTAATGAGTCAATTAATGATGTCGTTAAAGAAGTTGTTAACAGTGTTCGTCTAAACGGCGATGAGGCTTTACTTAAATATACCGCTAAGTTTGATCGTCTAACGTTGAACTCTGGCGCCGAACTAGAAATTTCAAAAGAGCGTTTATTCGCGGCTTTAGAAAGAATTCCTGCAGACCAGCGCCTAGCGCTAGAAACGTCCGCAAAACGTGTTCATGACTATCACCTAAGACAAGTTCAATCTTCGTGGAGTTATGAAGAAGCTGATGGGACTATGTTGGGTCAGCAAATCACACCTTTAGACAGTGTTGGTCTTTATGTCCCTGGTGGTAAAGCGGCTTACCCATCCTCTGTTATTATGAATGCGATTCCGGCTAAAGTGGCCGGTGTTGAAAGACTGATTATGGTTGTGCCAACGCCAGACGGTGAAGTCAGTGACATGGTACTCGCGGCGGCTGCAATTTGTGATGTGGATGCGGTCTTTACCTTAGGTGGCGCGCAAGCGATTACGGCATTGGCTTATGGAACTGAAACAGTGCCTGCGGTTGATAAAATTGTAGGGCCTGGAAATATTTTCGTTGCTACTGCGAAGCGTATGGTATTTGGTACTGTCGGTATTGATATGATTGCGGGTCCTTCTGAAATTCTAGTTTACTGTGACGGTAAAACGAATCCTGATTGGATTGCAGTGGATCTGTTCTCTCAAGCAGAGCACGATGAAGACGCGCAATCTATTTTAGTGACGCCGGATGCAGAGTTTGCTGATAAGGTGCTAGAAAGCATGAATCGTTTATTGTCAGTCGTCGTGT
>VCMI01000032.1 GCA_006222135.1 Thiomicrorhabdus sp.
ACACGACGAGTCATTGATGTTATGAGCGGCATCAAATCTCAAGTTCTCACGATTACCTATGACAATGGTAAAGAGTTCGCCGACCATGAACTGATGGCTAAAGCGCTGGAAACTGATATTTATTTTGCCCACCCCTATGCTTCTTGGGAGCGAGGAATCAATGAAAATACAAATGGTCTGATACGTCAGTATTTTCCAAAAGGCATGGACTTGAGAGATGTGACAATGGAACAAGCTCAATATGTGATGGATCGGCTAAACAACCGTCCAAGAAGTAGTCGTGGTGGTAAAACGCCTAATGAATTATTTAAGGGGCTGCAAGTTGATTTACTTGCAGCATGATTAAATTGCACTTATTACTTGAAAACGCGCGATTTAAGTATTGCAACCCAGCCATCTTTAAGCACTACTAAAGACCTGAAGCTTTCCGAGCTTGACTCACGTCAAATTTGGCCTACACCTAACAATAACGAGTTATTATACATAAAAATTCTTATGCAAAGTTCATTGTTTTACTGGTAATTTAAGCAAAAAAGCATAAACGGATTCAAACTTTTTACATAATCATAAATGACGATGCAATTAACTGCATAAACAAGCGGTTTATCAATAACTTTTAGATAAACTCTCCTACGTAAATTAAAGTTTATATAAACCTTAATACTTAGTAAGTGTCATTATAAAGATTCTAAAATAGATTAATACTGTACTCAAGTACACTGTCTTTAGCCTAGCGACTCCATTCAAATTTCATTTAGGCTACATTCACAGGTATTTATATCAAAAAATAAGTGACTGAAATACAAGACAAATACTCATTTCAATGAAATTAGGCAAAAAAAGGGACGTGAATAAATTCACGCCCTTCTCCATCACACCCTCTAAAGGCGATGCAATTAATTGCTTAAATTAAGCAGTTTTACGACGACGAGCCATAAAACCAACTAAACCTAAACCACCCAACATTAATGCTAAAGTAGCTGGCTCTGGAACTGCAGAAACTGCAGAAAGTGAGTAAGAATAAGTTCCCGAAGTACCATTAGTAGACATTGTGAAAGAGTAATCACCTGCTGCTAGACTCTCAGGCCCAAAAGAACCAATTCCGCCATTCGCTACAGCAAAAGAATCAACAAAGACTCCATTTGCCGCAAACTCAACGTTCATAAGAACACCAGGCGTTACCGTATCAAAAGAAAAGAAATCACCATTATCCGTAAGATCAAGACCTTCCGTTAATGTAAAAATAATCTTATCTGTATCTATACTAGAAATATTCCCAGAAGAAAAAATGCTATAACCACTAGACACAGGACCTAAATCGATAATTTCTACTGCTGCGTTAGCAGTACCAAACGTTAACATCATTGAAGCTGCCAACATTATTTTTTTAAGTAAGTTCATAAGAACCTCCCATTTTAAGAGTAAGTTTAACTACAAGTATAAGTGTGCAACCCAGCTATCTTTAATCCGTAAACACAACGTTGTGAACACTTCCCAAAGACCTGAAGCTTTCCGTGCTTGACTCACGTCAAGTTTGGCCTAGACTTAAAATTCTTTGTTAGTTTAGCTAATAGAACAATTACTTACAATAAAAAACATGTATTTCACTCATCTGTTGCAAATACGCACTACCACACATACAAGAACGAATTATCATAATGTAAACAATTTATTCAACACTGTTATATCGATGGCCTTACACCCTATTTATTTAACAAAATCAATTCAAAAAAAAGGGTGTGAATAAATTCACACCCTTTTCCATCACATTCATTGAAAGCAACGCAATTATTTTAGCCGATTAAGCTTGCTTACGACGACGCGCCATAAAACCAACTAAACCTAAACCAGCAAGCATTAATGCAACAGTGCTTGGCTCTGGTACTGCAGAAACAGTAGATACGTTACTGACAGAGAAAACAACATCGTTGTAATCGTTGTCAGTTTTTTCAAGTAATAAATCTTCAAACCCCATCACTACTCGGTCTGCGACAGTCGTTTGATCCATCCCTGCATGAACAACGCCATCAATATTGTTTGATGCCGCTCCAGAGAAAAAATGCAAACTTGTATTATTTACAAATAGATCAAAAATTATTTCTGTACCCGCTGCAAAACGACCAAGGTTAACGATTTTAGAGGTATTATCTGTAGCCGTATCGATAATTGTACTACCAGCAGTGGTTAGGCTTAGTAGATGTGTATAACTAGCAGATTTAGATAAATACTCAACCATGATGTCCGTGTCAGCATCAACAGCAAACAATGAAAGCCCGCTTAAATCATACGTATAAGTTGCAGAGTCTGCATATGCAACATTTAAAGTTAACATCATTGAAGCTGCCAACATTATTTTTTAAGTAAGTTCATAAGAACCTCCTATTTTAAGAGTAAGTTTAACTACAAGTATAAGCGTGCAACCCAGCTATCTTTAATCCGTAAACACAACGTTGTGAACACTTCCCAAAGACCTGAAGCTTTCCGTGCTTGACTCACGTCAAGTTTGGCCTAGACTTAAAATTCTTTGATATTTTACCAAAAAAACATCTACTTAAAAACATAATTTACTTTTTTGATAAACAATACTAAGTTGTTGTAAATCTACACTCAAAGCTTTAATACCGATATTTAGTATGCATTCTTATGTACAAAGCCTTTAAATACCGTTAAGAATATAATCTTAATATCCAACCAAAGTGACCAGTTACGAATATAGTGAAGATCATATCGAACACGACCTTCCATTTTATCAAGCGTATCCGTCTCGCCTCTATAGCCTTTAATTTGCGCTAAGCCGGTAATTCCTGGCTTAATTTTATGGCGTAACATATAACCCATAATTTGTTTACGATACTCTTCGTTATGCGCAATGGCATGGGGTCTTGGGCCGACAATCGACATACTGCCACCCAATACGTTTAGGAACTGAGGCAATTCATCCAAAGAAGTACGTCGTAAAAATGCACCAAAAGGCGTGATACGTACATCACCCTTGGTCGCTTGCATCACTTTTTCACCATTATCCATAACCGTCATGGAGCGAAATTTCCATACTGCAATATCTTTACCGCCTCGGCCATAACGCTTCTGCTTAAAGAAAACAGGACCAGGAGACGTTACCTTAATGCCAATGGCAATCACTAACATCGGCAAGGCAATGAGTGAAAGAATTAACAAACCCAAAACAATATCTTCGGTGCGTTTAATAACACTACCAAACCCGGAAAAAGGGGTTTCATAAATACTGATGGCGGTGACACCTTGGTAATCTACCCAGCGAGAATTTATGAGATTAAAGGTAAACATATCTGGCACTAAATAAACCGACACTGTACTGTCTGATAGTTCATTGACAATGTATTTAACTCTTTTTTCAGCGGCCAGTGACAAGGTGATATAAACCACATCCAACTTACCGGTACGACAATCTTCAAGCAGTTGATCCACTCCACCAGCAACCTGAATCGTTTGATTCGATAAACGTCGTCCCTTCTCCTGCTTGACTCTATCATCATAGTAGCCGCCAAACATAAAACCGTTGCATTTATCACCGACCAAAATATTCCCTAGTCTACGCCCTAAGTCAGTCGCACCTACAATTGCAACACGACGCGTATTATGGCCTTTACTCCGCAGATAACCGAGCATCATTCTCGCCACTAGATGCCAAGAAATCACTAAAAACGGTGCTATGGCAAACCAATTCAAGACGTAATATTGTTCAAACCAGTTCCATTGAAGCCAAAAGATATCGAGAAAGACAATCAAGGTAACAGCAATAATCCAAGAAAAGAGCACCGCTCCCACTTCCTTATAACGCCGAACCCCTCGCCATGATCGATACACATCTTGAATTTCGGCGAAAAAGTTATAAAAGATGACAGATAACAGTGCCAGCCACATAGTGGTTGCATCCCAGGCGATCTGATACAGGAAAGATAAGAGCGCCAGACTCCCTAAAATCAATAGACTATCAGCTAGTCGCGCCAATGCATTCAGCGACGTATCATAGTGCCGCACCCTTCCTAAACCCATTTAAAATCTTCCCTTGATAAAATATTTACTGCAAGAGCGCTAGTATAAACTCTTACATTAAATTTGGCTTGTTATTTGTTTGCTGGTTTATAAATTAGACTGGTCATTAATAACAACCCTACTATCACCATCGGCAAAGAAAGCAGTTGTCCCATGGTTAACCAATCCCACAAAAGGTAGCCTAGTTGTGCATCTGGTACACGCCAGAATTCGACGATAAAACGGAAGGTGCCGTAACCTATTAAGAATAGACCGGCGACACTGCCAGGGTTTCTAGGCTTGCGAGCGTATATTGCTAGAATAATAAAGAGGACCACGCCTTCTAACAAGGCTTCTAAAAGTTGCGTTGGGTATTTTTGTACAACGGCTTGCAGGACAGGATCATACACCGCCATGCCTAATGGAGAATCAGTGACTTTACCCCATAGTTCGCCATTGATAAAATTACCGATTCTGCCGGTTAATAAACCAATTGGAATCAATGGCGCGACAAAATCAGCGACCTGAAACAGGTTTTGCTGAGTTTTGCGGGCAAACAGCAACATGGCAATGGTGACCCCAATTAAACCACCGTGAAAAGACATTCCCCCTTGCCAGACTTTGAAGACTAATAGAGGATCCGCGAGATAAAGGCTTAAGTCATAGAAGAGGATATACCCTATACGGCCACCTAAAATAACCCCCATGGCAATATAGAAAAGTAGGTCACTGACCATTTCAGAATTCCATGGCGCTATTTTTTTGGCACGTAGACTGCCATAAAACCAGCCTAAACCAAATGCTAACAGGTACATTAAGCCGTACCAGTGAATCTGCAAAGGGCCAAGCGCTAAGGCCACGGGATCAATTATTGGATATTCCCACATAGAGTATCTTCTTAAATTTAGATTAATGAAATGCTTTAACACACGCTAAAACCGAGAGAGAACACTGTCTACAGTATATTTCTATGAGATTCAGTGAGACATTATTTAAGTGTCATTAAAGCGATAAAAGGTGTGACTCATGATAGCAAAAAACCACCAGGCCTGGTGGTTCTATTATGGGATGTTTTAGAGTTGTGTTGTGGAAGCATTAGGCAGGTTACTTGCGATGCTTGTAACCCTAAAACTCGGCTCATCTGCAGTGATTTAAATCTTAAACTGATGAACCAACTTTTCTAACTTGTCCGCTAAGCCTTGTAAATCATGGCCCGCTTTTTCAGTATTTTCAGCGCCTAATGCCGCATCTTCTGTGACTGAATGGATTTGACCGATGTTTTGATTAATCTCTTGTGCCAGCGCACTTTGCGCATGAGCAGCACTCGACATTTGCTCACTCATCTTACTAATATCATCCATTAAGATAGTCACTGGTTCCAACGTTTTCTTAGTGGCCGAAATTGCATCACTACTTGACTTGGTCGCCTCTTGACCATCCTCAACAACAGAAACGGTCACCAAGGTCGCTTTACGAATTTTATCGATAATCTGGCCTATTTGAACCGTGGATTGTTGAGTTCTCTGCGCCAAATTTCGCACTTCATCGGCCACAACCGCGAAACCACGACCATGCTCACCTGCTCGAGCTGCTTCAATGGCCGCATTGAGTGATAATAAATTAGTTTGCTCGGCGATCTCCCGAATAACATTAACGACCATACCGATTGACTCACTGTCCGCACGCAACTGTTCAACCGAATTGGTCATCGCGACCATGCCTTCTGACAATTTTTGAATTTCATTGGCGGTACTGTTAACTTGCTCACCACCTTTTTTGACTCGGTCGGCGGCTTGCTGAGTGGCACGTGACGTATTTTGAGAATGATCTTCAACACTCTTGGACTTACTGGTCATGTCAATCATCGACGTCGATAATAAACCGGTTGATGACAACTGACGCTGTGTTCCTTCTTTCGCTTGTTGAGTAATGCCTAGCAATTTACTGGAAGAAACTTCTAATTGCTCAACCGTATCTGCAACCTCTGTGAACATAAGATGTATCTTAATCACAAACTCATTGAAATAGCCCGCAAGCGCTCCGATTTCATCTTGACTGGTGACGGGTAAACGGCGTGTTAAATCACCCTCTCCCATAGAAATATCTTTCATCGCACTCGCGATTTCCTGGACGGGTTTAACCACTGAATCCGTCACACGACGTGAGACCAGCATGCCGACCAATTGTCCTGTAAACGATAAGGCCAATAAAATAATGATGTTATTTAAACTACTGCTCAGTAGATTTTCACTTTCATGCGTCATATCAGATAACGCTTTATCAGATGCGCTCACTAACTGCTTCTCTAACTCGGTAAATATCGGTGTTACTTTAGTCTGCATCAACCAAGTATCCATACGCCATTTATCACCTTGATGAATTCCCTTGAGAATCATATAGTGCTCGCGGTACTTTTCATAAAGTGCTTGTACCTTTTCAATCCCTACTTCCTCTTCGAAAGTTAACTCAACAGCTTGTTGATGAGCGATTTTATCGTTCAATTTTTCCATTAAATTCAGGTAGGATTCGGTATTATCAGCCATTGAATCTGTTCTAAAAGCAATATAACCACGTAAACTACTCGTTACATTCAGCCAGTTATTTTGCAGTTGTAAAACATCGGTCACCAACTCCTTTCTATCGCTAGAGAGATTCTCTATTTCTGAATTCACCATCATACCAATGGTCTGCTTAATCTCTACCGCAAGCTTTTGCATATTTTTATTAACATATGCAAATGCCGGAAATTTATTCGCGCGTTCGGTTTGCAAGGTTTTAATTTGCTCTACCAAAACTGGCAATTTTTGCAGCCCTTCTTCTAACAACTGGTAATGCTTCACCTGTTCTTTTGTGATGCCATTTTCAGAATCAGATTTTGCATCCTTTATCTTTTGCTGCACGGCCGCCATCTCAGAATCATAACGGTCAATTAAAGCGGTATCACCCGTCAGAATGTACATACTAAGGGAGTTCATGCTTTTCTCTAACAGAAAAGTCATCTCGGTCGCCTCTATGGCAATCGGCTGTTTTTCATTAACAATAGTCGCCACATCAGAACGTACCAAAGCCAGGTTAACAGCGGCTTGAATGGTAATAATGGCTAACACAATCCAAATAACACCAAACCCAAAACGGATTTTTGTTTGATGGTTAATTTGCTTAAAAATTTTTTCATAAGGATCAACTTGTTATATTTTTGACAGTTAAAAATGATAAAGCAATATAAAGGCCACTAATCTTATTAATTAAAGATAAATCGTTCAATGACTAAATTTCAACGTTGTGTAGGGACACGGAATAAGATCGTTCATTAGACGTTTATGAGATTCCTTGCGAAGAATTAAAATAAACAGAAGTGAGGATGTTTTAAAGAATGCCCTAGAAATTAACATTGGATACGCCTGGTATTAGCTTAACGAATTGGATAGTTTCCGCGAGCAATCAGCCCGCCATCCATCGTGAGAATACTGCCTGTCATCCAAGCGGAGGCATCGGACAAGAGAAAAGCGGTGGCTTCACCCATATCTTCGGTGGTGCCGTATCGACCTGCCGGGATTGTGGCTTGCCATTTCTCTGCCATCTCAGGTTCTAATAAAATCGCATCAGTACGTTCAACAGGAACAACACCTGGTGCTAACACATTGACTCGAATCTGATACTGTCCCCACTCAACGGCTTGTACTTTACTAATGGCATCTAACCCAGCTTTAGAGGCGGCATAAGCTGAGAACCATTCACACGTGGCTTGACCGTGAATACTACTATTATTGACAATGGCGCCCGTCTTTTTTGCATCAATACAAGCCTGAGCAAACGCATTGCTTAGTTGATAAGGTGCATGTAGATTAATGTTTAAAGTTTCTGCGAACTGTTTACCAAATGGATCTTTCAACGCGGTAACTTTAGAAACGATACCGGCATTATTTACCAAGCCGTCTAAACCTGAAAAAACTGACCAGGCCTGGTCAAAGAACTTAGGCAAAGATTCCAGGGCTTTAAAATCACATTGCAGAACACTGACCTTTGAACCCGATTCTAATCCAAGGCTTTCAACCGCTTTCATGGTTTGTTTAATGCCGGTTTGATTGCGATTGTAATGTAAAACCAGATGACAGCCTTCACGCGCAAGCACTTTTGCCATGCCCGCACCAATTCCACTAGAAGCACCTGTAATCAGTACCCTTTTTCCCTTTAAACCTTTCATCTAACGTTCCTTAAATCTTATTGCTATGCACTTTTAGCTTGAATAATTTTAACTAACTGATCGAGAATTTTTTCGGTCGCCTGGGTTTCGGCATGTGCACGGATACTTTGGGACGCTAAGGCTCTTTTCTCCGAATCCTGACACCAAGTATGCAATAAAGCGGCCAGAGACTCTGGCGTTAAATCCTTCTGTTGCAGAATATCACCGCCACCAATTTTCACTAAGGCCATCGCATTGGCTGTTTGGTGGTCATCTACCGCATGCGGGTAAGGCACCATAATAGCAGGACGTGCCGAGGCCATTAATTCACTGACGGTTAAAGCACCAGAACGGCACAACACCATATCGGCCGTGGCATAGGCTTTAAGCATATTATCGATAAAGGGAACCACATTGGCACGCATGCCCGTTGCCTGATAGGCTTCGCTCGCTATCTTGAGCGTCTTACCGCCTGCTTGGTGGGTGATAATAGGCCGGTCATTTTCGGCCATAATTGCCAGGGCTTTTGGCAAGGTTTCATTTAACGCTAAAGCCCCACGACTGCCACCTAACACTAATAAGTGACAAGGCTGTGTGTTTTCAACTTCTGGCAAGGATTCTAAGCCGGCTCTGACAGGGTTTCCCAAGGTCAGAATATTTTTGCCTTTCAGCTTTTCTTGCGGAAAAGCGGTGATGACTAAGTTAGCAAAGGGTGCTAACAGCTTATTGGTTAAGCCTGGAATTGCATTTTGTTCATGTAAGACCAACGGGATACCAAGTGCTTTTGCGGCCAAGCCACCTGGCCCGCAAACAAACCCTCCCATACCAAGTACTAAATCGGGTTTTTCTTGTTGCATTATCTTTTTGGCTTGCGACCAAGCACGACTGACATTAAGAGGCGCTTGAAGCCAGCCTGCCAAGCCATTTCCCCTTAAGCCTTTAATCTTAATCGTATATAAAGTGATACTGGCTTTTTCGACCCACTCGGCTTCCATACCATCCTGTGTACCAAGCCAAACAACCTCTATACCTTGCGCCTTTAAAGCTTCAGCGAGGGCTATGCCCGGAAAGACATGCCCGCCGGTGCCACCGGCCATAATCAGTACTTTACTCATTGAGCTTTATCCTTATTTTCAAAGCAGATGTGTTGATTTTTTGTGATTGAATAGTGGTTATTGAACAAGGCGAATTACAGGCAATAATCCTACGACTCTTTGCCACCATTTGAATTGGAGTCGCCGCTGTTATCTCTAACGGACTTCTCTCTTGGGTAAAAACGACTCTCATAATCTACCCGAAAACTACCGCTAAAGCAATACAGAGTAGTAAGACACTGCTACCACCATAACTCATAAAAGGCAGAGTTAATCCTTTGGTCGGAAAAGCACCGAGATTCACGCCCATATTAATGCCCGCTTGGAGAATAATCCAAATACCGATGCCATAAGCCACCATACCGCCAAAGAAGTGATTCACCTCTATGGCTTTACGGCCAATCCTAAACAGACGATGCAAAATCGCTAAATAGAGCAGGACTAAAAACACCACTCCGATAAAGCCAAACTCTTCACCATAGATTGAAAATAGAAAATCGGTGTGTGCATCGGGTAGATAAAGTAACTTTTGAATACTGCCACCGAGTCCTGTACCAAACAGTTCACCGCTACCGGAGGCAATCAATGCCTGCGTTAATTGGTAACCAGCACCAAATGGATCTTGCCAGGGATCGAGGAAACTCGTGACGCGTGCCATTCGATATTCAGAAGTCACCACCAGGACCACTAAGATAATTACGATTGGTAAGACCGTTAACACAAAGTAACGCCAAGGCGCGCCTGCTATTAACAGCATTCCGGTAATCATAATCGCAATAACAAATGTACTGCCGTAATCTGGCTCTAACAATAATAAAATGGCCATTAGGCCAAATGGCAACGCCAAACGAATGACCGCCTCAAAACTCTCTTGTACTGCGACCGCGTGACGGTCTAAATAACCCGCCATAAAGAGAACAATCGACAGCTTCATAAACTCTGAAGGCTGGAAGTTCATAACAATCAAAGGCAACCAGCGTTTACTACCATTAATTTCTCGACCAAAGATGAGGACCGCAATGAGTAAGAAGAGTGCAAATAAGAATATTTTAACGCGATGCTTCTCCCAAAAAGAGAGCGGGATTTGAAAAACAATATAGGCCGCAGTAACTCCCAGCCCCATTGAAAAGAATTGGCGTAGAAAATAGTGATCCGGTGCGCCATAACGATGCTCACTAATGGCCACCGAACTAGATGCGACCATCGTTAAACCAATGAGCATCAATGTCGCTACGAGACCCAGAAGCCAATAATCCATTGGCCACTCTTTACTGTTGGCTTGCCACTCTTTTAGCATGAAGCAGCCGCATTATGATCGGTCGTAGAATCACCGTAGCTTTCTTTGACCAATTGGGTATAGATATCACCACGCTGAGCGTAGTTCACAAATTGATCGAAACTGGCGCAAGCGGGGGAAAACAAAACACAATCATCTGCAGAAACTAATGATTTTGCCAAATTGACCGCTTGCTGTAAATCAGCTACTCGCGTCAGCGGCAAGCCTTCAAGACAATGTTCAATCGCAGCCTGATCTCGACCAAAAAGAATGGTATGACGACAAAAGCCTTCGACCGCTGGTCGCAAGTCGGTGAAGTTCGCATCCTTGCCTATTCCACCGGCAATAAGAACCAATTGACCTCGGATATGTCCGCCGACACTTTCAATCGCCATTAGCGTGGCCCCGACATTAGTGCCTTTGGAATCATTAATCCACGCAACGTTTTCATAACAACCGACTAACTGGGTTCTATGTGGCAATCCATCAAAGGTTTTGGCAATATGGATAAAGTCCTCCGCAGCCACATTAAAAGAGTGACATAACGCCATCATAGCCAAAACATTAAGCTGATGATGTCGGCCTTTTAATTTCATATCCGCGAGAGCGACGATTGGCGTTTTGCCATAACCTAAATAGGCTTGGCAGGCCTGGTCACCTAAAGGTGAGTCCACATGAATCACCCCATAATCAGCATCGGACTTAATAAACCCTTCACTGAGACCGAAATGACTGATTGAGGCATGATGAATCAGGCCTAAATCGCTGAAACCTTCGGGTAATATCGCACGTTCAGAATTAGCAAAGACTTGGGTTTTGGCTTGAATATAACCTTCCAAATCAGCATATCGATCCATGTGGTCTTCTGAAATGTTTAGAACTGTGGCCGCAACGGTATCTAAAGAATAAGTGGTTTCTAACTGAAAGCTCGATAATTCGAGAACATATACATCGTATTCGTTTTCATCCATCAATAAATCTAAAACTGGCTCGCCAATATTCCCACCCACTCCGACTTGATAACCAGCTGACTCCAGAGCCAGCCCTGTCATGGTGGTCACAGTACTTTTTCCATTTGAACCGGTAATCGCAATGACCGGTACTCCGACCGCACGTGCAAACAACTCAACATCACCAATGACTTGTTTACCGAGCTTTTGAAGTGCCACAACCCAAGGTGCTCGTTTCGAGATTCCCGGACTCAAGACAATGGTTTCAAATTGAGAGTGCCAAGATTTTGGAATCGAGCCCAAAGCAAATTCAGTCTCCGGAAAACTGGTTTTTTAATAGGTCAATATCCAAGCCTTCACGTGTATCAAACGCTAGGAAAACGTCACCTTGCGCTTCAAAATAGCGTAACACTGACTGTCCAGTCATTCCTAAACCCGCGACTAAATACATTTACTTGAATCCTTAAATTGTTGGAAAACGAATTAGGCGAACTATCATCAACAGCGGCCTAACTCGTTCCGAAATTTTATCGAAGTTTTAAACTGGCTAAACCAATCAATACTAAAATAATGGTGATGACCCAAAAGCGCACAATAACTTGTGATTCGTGCCAGCCTTTCTGTTCGTAATGATGGTGTAACGGTGCCATTAGGAAAATACGTTTCTTTCTGAGTTTATAGGAACCCATCTGCAAAATCACAGACACCGTTTCAGCGACAAAGATCCCCCCCATAATAAACAGCACCAACTCTTGTTTAACTGCAATTGCCATTCCGCCTAAGGTGGCACCAAGCGCCAAGGAACCAACATCGCCCATAAAGACTTCCGCAGGATGGGCATTGAACCATAAGAAGCCAAGCCCTGCGCCCACTAACGCCCCGGCGAGAATGGTTAACTCACCCACGCCGGGAATATAAGGGATATTCAGATAATTCGCAAAATAGACATGCCCTGAAAGATAGGCAAAAACCCCTAAGGCACCGGAAATCATCACGGTCGGCATAATGGCCAAGCCATCTAAACCGTCCGTTAAATTGACCGCATTAGAGGTTCCAACAATCACCAGATAACTTAATAAGATGGTCCAGGCACCTAAGTGAATGACGGTGTCTTTCATATAGGGAATTAATAGCTCTGTTTCGGCTGGAACGGTTGCCAAACGGAACATGGCATAGGCTGTGGCGAAACCGATAATCGACTGCCATAAAAACTTGGTCCGTGAGCGCATACCTTCAGGGTCTTTATAAACCACTTTCATGTAATCATCGACAAAACCGATAACACCAAAGCCCAGCATGGAAAGCGTGATAATTAATAGATAGTGATTGGTCAAATCCCCCCACAAGATGACAGCCATCGCCACTGAAAACAGAATCATGGTGCCGCCCATGGTCGGTGTTCCGGCTTTAATGAGATGTGTTTGTGGACCATCGTGACGAATCGATTGCCCGACTTTTAGACGCGTTAACCAACGAATCATGGCTGGGCCGACCATAAAGGAGATAATCAAAGCCGTTAATACACTCATAATGGCGCGCATCGTAATATAACTAAACACCCCAAAACCTGAAATGTATTGTTGTAGATACTCGGTTAGATAGATCAACATCGCTTTAATCCTTTATGACTGCGTCTATTGGTTTGCGCGCAAACCTTATGTTTGCAAACCTTATAATTGTTTTTTTGTTCTATTCTTGCACTTATTTACTGAGCAAAGTGTTCAATTACAGCATGGGCCACACGTTCCATCTGCGCACTTCGAGAGCCTTTAACCAAGACATTTGCAAGCTGATTGTCTTGTGCTTGTTGAAGCAAAATTTCAGTTAAGGCAGCCGTTAGTCTTTCATGACTTTCAAAGTAGCTGGCCTGTTTACCAAACTCAGAAGCCATCTGCTCAGTTGCCTGGCCGTAACTCAGTAAGAAATCCACCCCTTTTTGTTTGGCATATAAAGCGATTTCTTGATGCGCGGCGAAAGCCGTGTCACCGAGCTCGCCCATCGCACCTAAACATAAAATGGACAGGCCTGGTAGGCTGGTTAAAGCATCAATACCCGCTTTTACAGAAGCAGGATTGGCATTATAGCTGTCATCAATCAACCAACCTGTCTTAATGGCTTGTTTTTGTAATCTTCCTGGCACTCCGCTAAAACGCACCAGGCCTGGTTGAATTTGCGACCAGCTCAATCCAGCTGACAAAGCCACCGCCACGCAAGCCGCTGCGTTGAGGGCATTATGCTGACCTAAAACCGGCATTTCAACCGTTTTATGCACGACTTTATGACTTAGATCCAAACGTTCTGACATGTGTAAATCAAAGCAGATTCCTGAGTCCGTGACCTTAAAATGACTCACCCGCACATCCGCATCGTGACTTGACCCTGGATCCGCTCCGAAACTCACTACCTTCTCAATGCCTAAATTGGAGGTCATAACCAACCAATACCTCATAACCCGGAGAGTCGCAATTGATTATGGCAACACCTTGTTTAGTGCCTCTATTAATAGAGTCGTCAGAGTGTTCGCCAATAGTAGCAATGCGTTGATTCAAACCTTGAAAGATTTCTCCTTTGGCCTCAATCACACCCTGTAAACTGCCAAAGCCTTCCAAATGCGCACCGGATGCATTATTGATAAGCGCAATATCAGGCAGCGCTAAATGCGTTAGATACCCAATTTCCTCACGATGATTAGCCCCCATTTCAATAATTGCGAATTCATGCTCTGGGCGCAGGTTTAGCAAGGTTCTCGGCACGCCAAAATCATTATTCAAATTACCCTCGGTTGCCAAGGTCTTGCCGACTTGCTGAAAAATCCCTAACAGCAATGTTTTAATAGTGGTCTTGCCATTACTGCCCGTCACACCAATTAGTTTTTTCAATGGCATTTGTAGACGGTGCCACTTGGCGAACAAACCTAACGCAATGCGCGTGTCGTCGACTAACACGCCCGGTACGGCTAAATCGTCAGAGAACTCTATGTCAGACATGAGAACAGCAACAGCCCCCTGTTGAATGGCTTGCTTGATGTATTTATGACCATCAAAATTCTCGCCTTTAATAGCAATATACAAGGCACCTGCTTTAAGAGTACGGCTGTCGGTGCTGATGCTCGTAAAACAGCTCTGTTGCTCAGCCTTTAAAGCGCCAATCAATTCACCATCAACACTCTGACATAAATCGGCCAGTGTCCAATGAAAAGAACCCCCATTATCTGTCGGTATTAACGCCTCAGATTTGCTCTGCATCTGTCTATCTCCTTTAACCGACTCGAGTGAATTGCCCTGGGGTGAATTCACTTGGTTTTGTAATAGTGCGACCAACTCCTCTGCGGAGAGTGTTTGGTGATTCTTTGGTTTATTGACCATAAGGAGAGAGCTCCTGAGAATGGCTCACCCAATCGAGTACAACCTGCTCATCACTAAAAGGTGTTTTTATACCCTGACTGTCTTGATAAAGTTCATGGCCTTTTCCAGCAATGACGACAATATCTTCTGCTTTGGCGTTTGCCAAAACGTCCTCAATCGCTCTTTTACGATCGGCTTGCTCTAAGACTGACTGGGGTTGCTTAAAGCCAGTGAATATTTGCTCTCTTATCCGCTGGGAATTTTCAAAGCGAGGATTATCATCAGTCACCATCACTTTATCTGCAATGGTTTCTGCAACGCGGCCCATCAAAGGTCTTTTACCCTGGTCTCTATCGCCGCCGCAACCAAAAATAGCCCACAACTGACCAGGCCTGGTTGTTTGTTTCTGCACATCATCAATCAGGTGTTGTTTAACAGCCATCAGTACTTGTTCAAGCGCATCTGGTGTATGTGCAAAATCGACAATCACGCTCGGTGACAAACTGACTTGCTGCATTCTACCTTCGACAGAGTTTAGGTTTTCTAACAACTTTTTAATCGTTTGCATATCGGCTTTAAAGCCGTCACTGGACAAGATAATCGAACAAGCACAGAGTACATTTTCGGCATTAAAAGCCCCTAAAAGAGGAACTTTGACAACGCATAGCTCGCCTTGATACCTTAAGCTTAATGTCATTCCATTAGGTCCTAACAATAACTGAGTGCACTGTAATTTTGCAAGATTCATCGATTGATTCAGACCATTCTCTATGTGCTCAGGCGATGCGCTTCTAGCATAGCCAAACAGTCCACTCAACTGAGTAGATTTTGCCAAACTCTGTCCGACAGCATCATTAAGATTGAGCACTTGATGTTTCGAGTCATAATCTGTAAATAATTTTTGTTTGGCCGCTCGATATTGTTCGACTGTGCCATGAAAATCCATGTGATCGCGAGTAACTTGTGTCAAAGCCACCGTTTCAAACAGAACTTTATGGATGCGCCCTAACTCTAAGGCATGAGAAGAGACTTCCATTAATACCCACTGCGCGCCCAACTCAATAAACTCGGCTAACAGTCGATGTACGCTGACCACATCTGGAGTGGTATTCAGACTGGTTTGCAAGTCGCCAAACAGCCCATTGCCCAAAGTACCGATCACGGCCACTTTTTGCTTAAGCCCAGATAATAATTGCGCTGCATAGAATACGGTGGAGGTTTTGCCATTGGTGCCGGTAATACCTACAACCTTTATTCGTTCACTTGGCTGGCCATAAAACCAGTGTGCTAACTCTGCCAGTTTTTCAGTTAAGGTATCCACCACTAAAACAACGCATAATCGGCTTGAAACCGCATTATGTCTGTTAATAATGGCTTGCTCAGCTTGATTAAGTGCTCTATCAGAGATGACCAGGCCTGGTTGTTTAAGCAGCAATGTCTGTAAATAATCCAAACCATGTTGCGCCGCACCCTGCAAAGCAATAAACCCATCCCCTTGCGTAATTTGGCGTGAATCCAAAGTGAGCTGATTCACTAACTCGGCGTTGTCACTCTGTTGCAACTCTGTCAGTAATTTAGGCTGTAAAAAAGCGGTTATTTGGGCTACCGTTTTCATTTCGACCCACTTTGGCCATGGCCATCAACAATCTTATCCGGTGCAATATTTCTTAAGCGTAGCGCTTCCTGCATCACCTCTTTAAAAATGGGGGCCGCCACTAAACCTCCATAGTAGACACCACGGCTGGGTTCATTCACCGAGACGACCATAATAAACTGTGGATCTGAGACGGGTACTATTCCAGCAAACAAAGCCATATAAGAGTTCTCTTCGTAACCGCCTCTTTTAATTTTATGCACCGTACCCGTTTTGCCTGCCACGCGGTAACCCGGTATCTGTGCTTTGGGCGCCGTTCCCTCGTCTGATACAGCCGTTTCCATCATCTTAAGCACTTCAGTCGCGACGTCGGCTTTAATTAACGATTCACCCACAGGCGCTTGTTGTAATTTAATAACACTAAGAGGCAGTAACTTGCCTTGATTGGTAAACAACAGATAGGAGTGTGCTAAGTTCAGCAGATTAATGTTAAAGCTGTACCCATAAGAACTTGATGCTTGATCTAGGTCATGCCAATCGGCGGTGGGCTTTAAGTAACCCATGGATTCACCGGGCAAAAACAGCCCACTGTCTCGTCCAAAACCGAGTTGCGACATAAAATCATGTTGCTGCTCTGGACTTAACTTCAAAGCCACTTTAGAGACGCCGACATTACTGGATTTTTGAATAATCCCCATTGGGGTGAGTATGCCGTGGTTACGGGTATCACTAATACGTTGACCCTGAATATGAATGGAACCCGGTGAAGTGTCTATTTGAGTATCTAAATCAATCAATCCTAAGTCTAATGCCTTAGCAATAACGAAAGGTTTTACGGTCGATCCAGGTTCTAATAAGTCCGTCACGACACGGTTACGGATCGCAATGCCGCTCCGTTGTCGTGAGTCGTTAGGATTATAGCCGGGCAAACTAACCATTGAAAGAACCTCGCCGGTTTTGGCATCCAGAATCACAGAACTAGCCGAAGTAGCTTGATGTTTTGCCATGACTTCTTTTAAAGCACGATAAGCGAAGTATTGAATGTTTTGATCAATACTTAAGGTAATCGATTTACCGGGTTTTGAGGCTACAACGTCTTTGATAAAATCAACGACATGGCCAGCGCGATCCTTTACCACTTGTTTTTTTCCAGGCGTCCCACGCAACCAATCGTTGTAAGCCAGCTCAACACCTTCCAACCCTTTGTCATCAATATTCGTAAAACCCACTAGATGGGCGTTACTCTCGCCCGATGGATAATAACGTTTGTATTCGTCCTGGGTATAGACTCCCGTCAGGTTCATGGCCTCTATTTTTTCAGCAATTTCAGGTACCATTGAACGCTCAAGATACATAAAACGGCGATTCGGTCTGGCACGAATTTTATGCGCCAAGTCACGGGTTGTTATATTTAAGACTTGCGCTAAACGTGAATAACTGTAACGGTAACGGTCAATTAAGCGTTTATCAACCCAGACTGACGGCAACAGTTTATCGACTTGAATGACTCGGCCGTCATTCTCAAAATCAATATCCACATATTTGGTATAGGTGCCGGGCAGTTCTAATGCCGCAATTTTATCAATAATACTTTTATCGGAAACCTGTTGAATAAAACTCAACCGCTTATGTCTATTGGACCTTATATATTCATTAAGCTGGCCGTCCGTTAAATTCAGTAACGATAAGAATTGACGATACTTTTGTTCAAGGCGAGTCATCTGTTTTGGATCTACCCAAACAGCCGCCATCGGAGTGCTTAAGGCCATTAACTCACCATTGCGATCGAAAATATTGCCGCGAGAGGCCGGAATTTCAATGGTTCTGATTTGGCGCTTATCACCTTCTGATTGTAAGAATTCTGTCTGAATCACCTGGACATAAAATGCGCGACCAATAATAGCCATAAAGCCAACAGTAATCAGAAAGAAAACAACCCTGTCTCGTCTAATAATTTTGAAACTACTCATCACCAACCTCCAAGGAGTCAGGCGCTTCCTTATAGAGGTAAAGTGTTTCAAAGTTAGACTTATCGGATGTCATATTGAGTTGAGTTCGAGCAAGCTGCTCGACTCTGGCTGGCGCCGTCAGGTATTTTTTCTCAAGCTGTAAACGCCCCCACTCTTCATGAGCCGTCAAAGCCGCTTTTAATGACTTGTAGTATTGCGTTTCTAAATGTCGAATCTCATGCTGCACGCGCACCACTCCAACCAGGCTTGCCAACAGAAGCATGATGAGAATAAACAGAAAAAGCCCACGCCACTTAAACGCATTTAAGTGGGTGGGCCTGGGGAATCTAGTTAACATTTAAAATAACACTCAACATAGCCTGGAGAAGCTAAAAACATGGGGTAACGACTCCAGAGAGAGGATTGCACTTGGGTCAAAGCTTGGCAAACAGCACCAACCCTTACCCACAAGATTAATCCGCTTGACGGCGTAAAAAGGCTGGGATATCTAAATAACTAGAATTAGACATGCTACCAACTGAACCACCGTTGACGACCATTTTAGGGCGAACCACTTCTGGCTCAGAAGGTATCAATTCCTCCTGTTCCATCTCTGCTACAGCGACTGGTGCCGGTTTTGCATCTAGTGCTGCTTGCAGTGTTGACTGGGTTTTAGCTTCCGCAGTCACAGCCTGTTCAGTTTTATTGGCTTGTACCGCTTGTAAATTTGGTTTAACCAACTCAGGCCTTCCCGACGCTATTTCAGACAACCCCGTGGCAACCACTGTTACACGAATCTCATCGGTCATCGTTTCATCAACCGATGTTCCGATAATGACACGAGCGTCTGGCGCTGCGACGGCATCGATAACGTCACCCACTTCGTTAAACTCACCTAATGTGAAATCTAAGCCGCTGGTAATATTAACCAATAAACCACGAGCACCCGATACACAAATATCTTCTAGAAGAGGGTTGGCAATTGCTTTCTGAGCCGCTTTAATCGCACGCTCTTCACCCGTTGCATGACCCACACCCATCATGGCCATACCACGTTCACCCATGACGGTACGCAGATCTTCAAAATCGACGTTAATCATTCCTGGACGAGTGACTAATTCAGAAATTCCCTGAACCGCACCGTGCAGTACTTCATTGGCATAATCAAATGCTTTAGCAAGAACGAAATCACGCCCTAACACTTTTAATAATTTGTCATTTGGTACGGTGATTAGAGAGTCTACGTGTTCCGCTAACTCTTCAATTCCCGCATCAGCCGTTTTGTTGCGACGCTCAAAACTGAAGGGCTTACTCACAACACCCACCGTTAAGATACCTAGCTCACGAGCCGCTTGCGCAACCACTGGTGCAGACCCAGTACCTGTACCACCGCCCATACCGGCCGTGATAAAGACCATATCGGTGCCTTTCAGCTGTTCTTTAATTTTCTCAATATCATCTTTAGCCGCTTGACGGCCACGTTCAGGATCAGCCCCGGCACCCAGCCCACCTGCTCCAATCTGGATGCAAGTCTCAACAGAAGAGTTGGCTAGCGCTTGTGCATCAGTATTCGCACAGATAAATTCGACGCCCTTCACATCAGAGCGAACCATATAATCAACCGCGTTACCGCCACCACCGCCTAAACCGATGACCTTAATAACAGGCATGCCTGGCACCCGTAAAGGTGTAGTTTCTTTTCCAACAAATTTCATAGTCATGACGACGATTCCCCTTAATCAGCATGATAAAACAACATAAATCTTAAAACTTACTAAAGCCAAAGACTTAAACTTTCAATTTTCTAAATTTTTTCTGCAATTCTCAGAACCGCACTACGCGATCTTCGATTTACTTGACACTCTTCTTTACTCGGAAAAATAGGCTTACCTACTCTTCTCAATATCGGCTCCACCACTTCAATCAAAATAGGGGAATCCGGAAACAAATCTTTTATTTTTGATTGGTCACGAATAAAGACTTTTGCAATTCTGTCTTCTAATGAGTGAAAGCTAATCACTGATAAACGTCCGTCAGGGGCTAACACTTCCATTGAAGCTTCTAATACATTCTTTAAAACATCCAACTCGCGATTAACGGCAATTCTGATTGCCTGGAAAGTACGTGTCGCTGGGTGTTTATTTTTATCTACTTTTGGTGAGGTTTTCTTAACCAATTCAGCCAGGTCCAAAGTCGTGTTTAAAGTGCCTTTTTCACACTCTTCTTTTATCACTCTAGCAATTCGTCCTGAGAAACGTTCTTCACCATAATTTTGTAAAACTAATTTAAGCGTCTTTTCATCGACCTGTTCTAACCACTCTTTAGCACTTAACCCGGCTTCTGGGTTCATGCGCATATCCAAAGGACCTTCACGCATAAAACTAAAACCGCGCTCTGCATCATCTAACTGTGGTGATGAAACCCCTAAATCAAGGAGCAGACCATCAATCTTGCCGACTAATCCTCGTGCTTCACAAAAAGCCGTAAGGTCTTCAAAGCTACCGTACTGGATTTCAAAGCGTGGATCCTTGATCTCCTCATTTGCATAAGCAATCGCTTCAGGATCCTGATCAATCGCCAATAGGTGACCATTTGGTCCTAATCGTTCTAGAATCGCGCGGCTGTGACCACCTCGACCAAAAGTACCGTCTATATAAAAACCATCAGGCTTAATGTTCAAACCATCTAACGACTCTTTCAATAAAACTGAGTAATGATTAAATTCTGATTCCGACATTAATCTTTACTCTTCTTTTATAAACTTAAACTGGCTAATGACGAAGAAATCTCACTTGTCATTGCGGCATCTAGCATCTCAGGGCGACTCGCATCCCAAGCTTCTTGCGACCAAAGTTCAAATTTATTACCTTGGCCCAATAAAATAGCGGGCTTATCTAACTTCGCGTGCTCTCTAAGCAGGCTAGGTAGTAGAATACGTCCCTGAGAATCAATTTCCATCTCAGTTGCGTGCCCTAACAATAGACGCTGGTACAAACGTGCTTGTGGGTCGACGTTTGGCAGAGCCATCAATTTACGTTCAATGACTTCCCATTCGTCTAATGTATAAATCAACAAACAAGGGCTGTGTAAATCAATGGTGGCGACCAGCTGGTTATCGCTGGCGTCAGAAATCGCTTCGCGATATTTTTTAGGCACGGCCATGCGTCCCTTAATATCGATATTGACCGAGTTGATTCCTCTAAAAAAAAGCATAATGTTTTTCCACTTTTCGCCACTTTTTACCACTTGCCGCCACTATATGACCAATAGACCCCACTGTCAACCTTGGAAATCTAGAATTTCCATTACAAGACAACAACTTAGAGTTGTTTTGTCCACTCGAGACAAACAATCCAATTAACTATAACTACATATAAATCAATAATTTAAAGCATAAATTAAGATTACTTCTTAACAAAGCTCATCAAGATGTTGTCTTATATTCAGTAAAATTACATATAAGATTTACCTGATATAAAATACAGCATAGTGTTATCGAAATTACTGGAGGCACACTATATTGATAATAGAGGCCTTTGAAAAAACTTTCTTACTCAAAGTGGGGATTTTTTTCATTTTTTCGATAAAACAAAAATAAGGTGGGGATTTTTACCCAAAAGTAAAAAATAGGGATTCACTCGTCTGCAACAGCGAATAGAGCTCGCTGAGGAAACAGTAAGATTTTCTAGGGGATTTGTAACTGAAAGTGATTGATTTTTTCAATCAAAAAAGAAAAAGGAAAAGTGGGTCTATAAGCCGGGTTCTGTACTCTTGCGAGCGACAACCATTCATCTGGACTGACATCACTGCCAGCCTCAAGCAACCTACCCGGAAACTCCTGCGAGCAGCAGGTTGTGACTAAGACAAGCTTAGCCACGGCGTTTCCCTATTTGGTCTTGCACCGGATTGGGTTTTCACTGCCACTTCTGTTACCAGAAGCGCGGTGCGCTCTTACCGCACCATTTCAACCTTACCTGTTCTCGCAAGCGAGTCATCGGCGGTGTATTTTCTGCTGCACTGTCCGTCGGCTCTCACCGCCCAGCCGTTAGCTGGAATCCTGCTCTATGGTGCCCGGACTTTCCTCCGAGGTGTAAACACCCCCGCGGTTGTCCAACCCACTTTAAGTGGCGTATATTACTCGAAAGAAACTTAAAAGGCGAATACCTTGTGATTTTTCGCTAACTTAAGCGATGTTTCACCACGAAGACACGAAGTTTTTTAAAGGTTTTAAAAAGTGACCAGGCCTGGTTAAACTAGGAAAATCTTAAAATGAAGGGTTGTAGTAGAATCATTTCCAACTCAATTGAAATAATGCCCACGTAAATTCCAGCAAAACTCTGCCTAACCAAAGAGCCTCTACCAATGACCAAACATAGTATTCATTCAACTCATTTATTCAATACGCGGTTTCAAGTAATAAGTGCAATTTAATCATGCTGCAAGTAAATCAACTTGCAGCCCCTTAAATAATTCATTAGGCGTTTTACCACCACGACTACTTCTTGGACGGTTGTTTAGCCGATCCATCACATATTGAGCTTGTTCCATTGTCACATCTCTCAAGTCCATGCCTTTTGGAAAATACTGACGTATCAGACCATTTGTATTTTCATTGATTCCTCGCTCCCAAGAAGCATAGGGGTGGGCAAAATAAATATCAGTTTCCAGCGCTTTAGCCATCAGTTCATGGTCGGCGAACTCTTTACCATTGTCATAGGTAATCGTGAGAACTTGAGATTTGATGCCGCTCATAACATCAATGACCGCTTGAGCTAACTTATCAGATTGCTTACGTCGTCGTGT
>VCMI01000192.1 GCA_006222135.1 Thiomicrorhabdus sp.
GGCTTATCTTAATTCGACCACTCACTTGTTCAGGGCTCCAACGCTGCTTCAAGTAGTGAATAACAAGCTCCCAGCAGTCATGAGATATCTTTTTTWYGACTTTACTTGACCGTCTTTCGACGGCTTGTGTATGTGCAAGCAACGGTCGCCAACCACGGGATTTAATATTGCGTTTGAGTTCACGGCTAATGGTCGATTTATGACGTTTTAACTCGTCTGCGATAGTCGTAATGCTATATCCGGCACGTTTGAGTCCGTAAATGTGATATCTTTCTTCTAAGGTCAGTTGATGATATGTGCTCATTGGGCAACACCTCTTTTGTGTAGGAACTTAAAAGGTAGCTTATCAACTGGCCTTTTTCAATTCCTATAGGTGTTGCACTTACTAGTTGAATCTATGGACATAAAAAAGGCGCTCTATATAGAGCGCCTTTTTGTTTTTGGATCCCGCAGAGATGTTTAACCTCCTAAACCAGTACCTAACGAAATCTAACTAATTACCCAGTTTCTGTTCATCAATATCACAAATCTTGGTCATTTTCAGGCTATTACTTTTAACAAAATTCATCAAGTACTGAAACATACACGGATTTTTGATCTCAAGTTCCGTATCAATAATCAGGCACTTTTGTCCCTCATACAACTCAGGATGCATCAAGTCAGAATAAACCAAACGATGCTTATGGTAACTTGCGCCCATAGATGCAATCCGATCAATCCAATCACTTGGTCTAAACTTGCGACCCTCTTCGGTCACGCCTTCAATAATATATTTACAGTGCACTTTTGCCTTAGCCCATTAAAAATTTTAAACCACACGATTCTAGCATAACTTATTTACTAGGTCTGCTAAATAACACTGTTATTCCTTGAAAAACCGCATCATAAATCTTTTAAACATCTATTTTTAAGCCACAATTATGGATGACCAGGCCTGGTCATTCTATTAAGCCACTTTTTTAAATAAACAATACTCGAATCCCACCGCATTCTGTTAATTCTTAAAGCATTTATACTCATAAAATGGCATAATATTGATTGGGTTTACTAAAAGGTGAAGTTCGATTTATCTAGACTTTAAGATAAAGCGCCTTTACAAACAAAACATGCTTTAAGCAAATCAAGAGTATATAAGGTCGATTATGTCGCAGTATCAAACCGATGATTTACGAATCAAAAACATCACAGAAGTTCAGTCGCCAAGAGAACTACATGAAAAACATCCTTTGACAGAAGCATCTGCTCAAACGGTCTATGATACTCGCCAACAAATTCATAATATTCTTGTCGGTCGTGATGATCGCTTGCTTGTTGTTATTGGGCCCTGCTCAATTCATGACCCTGCGGCTGCACGTGACTATGCCGCACAACTCAAAACCCAAATTGAAAAATTTAAAGACTCTCTATTAATTGTGATGCGCGTCTACTTTGAAAAGCCACGTACGACGGTAGGCTGGAAAGGATTGATTAATGACCCCACCCTCAATGAATCTTTTGAAATCAATAAAGGATTAGGCCTTGCACGCTCCTTACTCTCCGACATCAACAATATGGGCGTACCTGCTGCCACCGAGTTTTTAGACCTCATCTCACCACAGTATATTGCCGATCTTATCGCTTGGGGTGCCATTGGAGCACGCACAACAGAGAGTCAAGGTCATCGTGAACTGGCTTCTGGCTTGTCTTGCCCTATTGGCTTTAAAAACGGAACCGATGGTGGCTTTAAAATCGCCGTGGATGCTATTCGTGCTGCCAATAACCCACATATCTTTATGTCCCTGACCAAAGAAGGGCATTCGGCCATCTTTGAAACTAGTGGTAATGAAGACTGTCATGTTATTTTACGCGGCGGAAATGACGGACCTAACTATGAGGAAAGTTTTGTTGAAGATGCGGTCTCTCAACTGCAAAAAGCAGGGGTAAACGATAAATTAATGATTGATTGTAGCCATGCAAATAGTAGTAAACAGTATGAAAGACAAATGGTGGTGGCTGACTCCATCGCTGAGCAACTTACGAAAGGCACGCCGCATATCATGGGTGTGATGGTCGAAAGCCATTTAGTCGGCGGTAGACAAGATGTTGAACCTGGTAAACCGCTTACTTATGGCCAAAGCATCACGGATGCCTGCATTGACTGGGATGACAGCTTAACTACTCTAGAAACACTCGCTAAAGGTGTTGAAGCTCGCAGAGCCTTTTCTAAAACTTAAGACGGACATCTCTGATAATTCAAAGCGCTGGAAAAACCTCTAGCCGATTTGAATTATTAACAACCACACCTATTTAAAGTATTCTAAATACTGTTCAGTTTTTTTTGAAATGCGACTTAACTAAAACCTCCTCTTTTAGCCCGATACATTCAAGTCGTAAGTGCAACAGTTTTAATTTCCCAGAACACCTCATTAGGTGTTCTGAATCCTAAACACTTTCTTGGGCGATTGTTGAGCTTATCAACAACCCAATCAATTTCTTCCTGAGTTACTTTATCGAAGTCTGTTCCTTTTGGAAAGAATCGTCTTAACAATCCATTGGTATTTTCATTGGTTCCACGCTCCCAAGAAGAGTAAGGGTGGGCAAAATAAAAATCTGTCCCAAGCTCTTTTGCCATCGTTTGGTATTGTGAAAACTCTTTGCCATTATCTGAAGTTAATGAATGAACAGGCCTGTTTAAAGCTCGTAATTGCTCAATGATGACAGCGCWRWCGATGTCTAGWCKTTCTCGTGTTAACTTTAATGAAGCGAGCGATTCTAGATGTTCGATCAACCATTGATACTAAGCTAGCGCTTGATGGAACTCCAAAAACAGTATCTAACTCCAAATCTCCAAGTCGGACGCGCTCGTCAACAATA
>VCMI01000033.1 GCA_006222135.1 Thiomicrorhabdus sp.
ACACGACGACTGGGGAAMGASTAAGGAAACCTTGCATAACATTCAACAACACCTTGACTCTAAAGGGGTTAAAAAAGAGCAGATCACGCAACTCAGCATGGATCTGTCACCCGCCTTTATTGCTGGGGCGGCACACTCATTTCCAGATGCGGAGATCACCTACGACCGGTTTCATGTCGTCAAATTGCTTAATAAAGCCATGGATCAGGTGCGCAGAATTGAACGTATTGAGCATGATGACTTAAAAGGACATAAGTACACGTTTTTGAAAAACCGACAAAACTTATCGGATAAACAGGAAAAGTCATTATCAGACATGCTTGAGCTTTACCCCACTCTAGGCAAGGCATACCGATTGAAAGTGCTGTTCAATGATGTATGGGACATGCCAAATAAAGTGGCGGCAACGACGTTCCTGACCAACTGGTGCAGAGAGGTCGAAGAGTCAACTATTCCCGCCTTTATGGCTTTTGCAAAAACGGTCAAAAGACATTGGTCTGGAATTATTCACTTTGTCGAGTCGCGTATTAGCAACGGTATTTTGGAAGGCATTAATAGTAAGGTGCAATTAGCCAAAAGACGCGCCAGAGGCTATCGCAATATCGGGAATTTCATCAACATGATTTATTTCCTATGCGGAAAACTGAAATTCAACTACCCACTCTATTTCACATAGAGCCAGAAATAGTAATTTATGGCTATCTCACAACGGCTGTCGTTGCTTCAAGGCGTATATTTTGACCCAGTAAATTTTCCATCTGTTGTTTAACTTGATCAAGCTGTTCAGTCTGCAAAGGTATATCTGATAGCAACTTAACAGAAACATAAGTGGGTGTACCACTACTAATTTTGACATCCTGAACCTCAATACCATTGGTTTTCCAACCTTCCAAGGTATGCACAATACGCTGTTCCTTTACCATGGTTGTAAAAGCAAAAACCAAAGGAACACTTACAACAACTACAAAGACGGTTGACAGTATAATGCCCTTTTTGGCTAGGTGAAAAGGACTGAATCCCATCACCAAAAAAGTCGCGGCAGCGGCTAAGATCATCCCCACCAAGTTGGCCGTAAAGAGTAGAAAAGAGCCCGAAAATACTTCCCAATCTAACCAACCTATACCCATGCCGGAGACGGCTAATGGCGGCACTAATGCCACCGCAATCGCCACACCCGCCAAGCTTTTTGCGACTTCTGAACGGGTATAAGCATAAGCGCCCGCAATCCCGGAAACAATCGCGACCCCTAGGTCTAAAATTGTTGGGCTGAGTCGAGAGCCAATCTCGTGATTAATGTTTTGCAATGGGATCATTAATGTTAATAGCATAGCGAAGCAAAGCGCGAGGATAATACCGATGACTAAAGTTTTACTGCTCTGAGCCACCAAAGGCCCACTTTGACGCAAGACCCCCATGGAAAGCGAAATAATAGGTGCCATTAAGGGCGCTAAAATCATTGCACCAATAATAACGGGCGCAGAGTTGGCAAACAGACCTATCGTGGCCAATAAAGTCGACAATACCACCAAGACCAAATAGGCTTCTGAGGCACGCGCACCCTCCTTTAAGATAACAAATGTCTCTTTCACCTCATCTTGATCGGTATGGCGAATCCAAGGAAGCCTACGATTGATAAGTAGATTCACCGCGTGACCCTTGGGCAGGCCCGTCACATCGACGGTATCCTTATCATTCTGATGACCGGGTTTTTCCGGCAGGTCGGAACTTAAGATTTGTAATGCATCTTCCTCAATGGCGATTTGAACCTGCTCAGCACTCAAATGCCTGCCATCAATACTATAATCCAGCGCTGCTGAACCGCTAATTGTTAACTGTTCTGTTTTAAGATGGCCTAAATAGTAAGGCAGTGACCTACTGGAGGGTTTTAAAGCGAAGATACTGGCAAGTAGAAAGCGTGCAAGCTCAACAATACTGCGTGGCGCCAAAATAATGGCCTCCATGGTCGATTCATCTTGTATCGTTGTCGGCAGAATCCTTTTGGTGAAATCACTACTGTCTGGGCGATAAACAACACTAATGCCCAGTGCCGCCGTGCTGACCACGATTTTTTTAGCTGTTTCTAAGCGATAAGCCGATAAATGTGACCTGCTTAAATTGATCGCTAAGGTACCAAAGTATTTAACTTTGTTCCAAACACTCTCTTCGATACGTGCGGCCGGCGCCATGATCTCTGAATTTCCAAAGAGAACCGAGCTGAAGACCAGTTGCTCGTTACAATACATCAAGTCAGTTGAAATCGGTATTGCCACCTCAAGAATAGCGGCAATGGCGTCTTCCATTTTTGTAGGTACAAAAAAAGCCTTAATGCCGCGCTTCATTTCAGGGTGCGGAATAAAACCAATATGCCACTTCTGTTGCTGTGCCTGTGGCAATAGATGGTAAAGATCCTCGTCAGATAACCAGATCAATACTTGTGAATTTTCAGCTAAACTGGGTAAGGATTGGCTGTCATAAGCGATGAAACTACACTCCAACTCTTCTAGTAACGGTTTAAGCTCCGATTCAAAAACATCCGCTTGTTGAGAATCATAAATAATGCTGTATTGCCTCATAACAACTCCTTAAGC
Organism: Thiomicrorhabdus sp.; assembly: GCA_006222135.1. Taxonomy (GTDB): domain Bacteria; phylum Pseudomonadota; class Gammaproteobacteria; order Thiomicrospirales; family Thiomicrospiraceae; genus Thiomicrorhabdus. The sequence continues at coordinate 2,589 of VCMI01000033.1, forward strand.
AGGTTGGATGACTGTATTAATCGGTTCGTACTTATAATAGAGCCAAACCAAACGTCTATGTAGCTCACCTTTCAAAATCTGAAAACTGATGAATTTTACGTCTATCTCGTTTAGTGGGACGGCCAGCGCCTTTTTCTCGATAGCCGACTAACGCCATATCAGCGGTCGGTTTGGTCTGATTTAAGACCTCTTTATCGAGTCGATAAAGCGTTTGTGCAATGTCGGCGGAACCGCGTTTATCACTGACCACTAATACCGTCACTTCGATCTTACGATGCACCTGGGTAATTTTGAGTTTGTCACCGACCATTAAAGTTTTACTCGGCTTTGGTTTTGAGCCATTCAACTCAATTTTTCCACCTTTAATAGCATCCAATGCAACACCGCGCGTTCTAAAGAAACGTGCGGCCCACAACCACTTATCGACCCGTAATTTATCCATCGACTAGCTTAATTCTCTTAGCCAATCTTTCGGGGTGAGAAAACCATAGATTTCAGACTCTTCTGTACCGGGTTCTGGCTGGTAATCATACTTCCACGTCACAACGGGTGGCATCGACATTAAGATAGACTCAGTACGCCCGCCTGTTTGTAAACCAAAGATGGTTCCACGATCAAACGCCAGGTTAAATTCTGCATAACGACCTCGACGGTAGAGTTGAAAATCTTTTTGGCGCTCGCCATAGGTCATAGCCTTACGACGTGCAACAATCGGACGATAGGCTTCAATAAAATGATCACCGACCGATTGCATAAAGCTGAAACACTTTTCGAAATCCCAACCAAATGTCTCTGCGTTTAAATCATCGTAAAACAGTCCGCCGACGCCACGCGTTTCATCGCGATGCTTTAGATAAAAGTATTCATCACACCATTGCTTATATTTTGGATAAATAGCTTCTCCAAAAGGCGCGCAAGCCGCTTGTGATTGTAAGTGCCAATGCAGAATATCGTCATCAAATGGGTAATAAGGCGTTAAATCAAAACCACCGCCAAACCACCAAACAGGTGCTTCACCCTTTTTTTCAGCGATAAAAAGACGAACATTGGCATGAGAAGTCGGCACGTAAGGGTTACGCGGATGAATGACCAAAGAAACCCCTAAGGCTTGGAAGGAACGGCCGGCCAATTCAGGACGATGCGCCGTTGCAGAGGGTGGTAAGTTTTGACCTCTAACATGCGAGAAATTAACCCCGCCTTTTTCAATGACGTCGCCGCCTTCCATCACCTTTGTACGACCACCGCCTGTCAGGTGCATAACCCCTTCTTCACCTTCTCGCTCCCATTCGTCGACAACAAACTCCATTGAGCCATCTTCTTCACTCAGTTGACGACAAATATCATCTTGTAGATTGAGTAAATAATCTTTCACAGCTTGAGCATTAACAGTGGTCTCTGGCATGGTATATCCTTCTCAAATAATTAGAGCTATTTTAGACCTTATTGAGGCATTTTGCTTGCTTCAAGTATTGGACTTATAATCGATTGCCAGTCTTTAACTCAAATTTCGAATTTTACGGGTTATTGAATATCGTTCAGAAACCAAATCCAATATTTAATCTCCAATCGACAACAGGTAATAACTATTTAATATACAACGAGTTACAACATAAAAATATGCTTTCATATTATTTAGGGCTCTCCTAGAAAATTCAATAAAGGCACAAATAGTGCGCTACCCTTTAACAAGCCTATGAACGCGCCTCAATTGAAATGTGGCCTTGACGATTATAAGAGTGTAAATATCTCTTCTTCTGGCAGTCTCGACTTTGGCAAAGTGGCATTAAAATCTTCCGCATCCCTATAGCCTAACGCCACCATCGCCACCGCGGTATAGCCCTGGTTAATGAGGTCAAACTCTTCGTTTAATATCTTTACATCTACCCCTTCTATTGGCACAGCATCCACCCCTAACACCCCCGCCCCTAATAGAATCGTGCCCATATTCAGATACACTTGCTTTTCCATCCAGCTTTGAGTGTCATTCAGCTCAACTCTATGCAAATCGGCATAAAAAGCACGCACTTTTTTGACCATCTCTTTATTCTCAGGTGCTGGAAAACGGCCATCTCTCTCTTCATTTTCCAATAGGTGCAATAGATAATCATCCTGCATGTCTGTTTTGGAACAGAACAGAATGACATGCGAGGCATCCAGCACCTTTGCTTCATTCGCGCCGTATACGCCTTGTGTACCTTTACTCAATCGTTTTCGGGTCTCAAGTGTATCCGCAATCACAAAGTGCCAAGGCTGAGAGTTAATGCTGGAAGGACTCCATCGCAATAGGGCCTTGATCTGCTCAAATACACCTTCTTTAATGCGCTTACTGCCATCAAACTTCTTGGTGGCATAGCGGTTTTTAGCAATCTCTATTAAATTCATCTAAACACTCCTCTCTCAAAACAATAATATGATAGCCACTATCATAGTCGACTTGCTTGCATCCAAAAAGGGGGATCTATCCGAGTCACACCCTTTTAAGACCCCGAAGACAATTAGAGACGAAGGTAAAATCTTATTTTTACGACAACATAGATTCAACCAGGCCTGGTTGAATCTATTTTTTCTAACAATTCGTCTCTCTGTAACTTCGGGGTGAGTACCTGTATGATGTGTGAGCTCAGACCTCTTCATGTTAAAACGATCTTGGATAAAATCAATCAAACGGTTATAAAGAGCCATTACAAAACCCTTTGCTTACCTACCGCTAGGATAAAATAAGCAAACATTTTTGCACTCTCTTCCTCCGTCACCCCCGCAACCAACTCTATTGGACTTTTATGACCCCCGCATTGCTTGCCCAAACGACCCTATTAACCTTGCTGGCGATGATCGCTTTTGCCACAAATGCGATTCTATGTCGTTGGGCATTAGATGGCGGCTGGATTGACCCGGTCAGTTTCAGCAGCTTGCGACTTACCTCTGGAGCGGCCATGTTGTTTGTGGTTATGAGTTGGATGGGCTGGCAAAAAAGACGCAGTCAGCGCAAAACCGATAGCCCGGATACTGAGATCAACAGCAGTAGTAAAGGTAGCTGGAAAGCGGCGTTTATTTTGTTTGTTTACGCCATCACCTTCTCTTACGGTTATGTCGAAATCAGTACCGCCACGGGTGCTCTATTATTGGCATCGGTGGTTCAGTTGACCATGATTGGCTATGCGCTCCGCAATGGTGATAAATTGCATGGTGCGGAATGGTTCGGAGCCGCCTTGGCCTTAATTGGACTCTTGTATTTAGTCTACCCTAAGCTGACGACGCCTTCTTGGTGGGGATTGCTGATGGTGGTCATCTCGGCCTATACCTGGGCGCTTTACAGCTTGAATGGTCGACGTTCTCTAAGTCCATTAAGAGACACCGCCTATAATTTTTATCGTACCCTACCGATGGTTTTTTTAGCCAGCTTACTGAGCCTAGTGTTTATCGAGCACATACATTTAACGCCAACGGGAGTCGGCATGGCACTCTTCTCTGGTGGCATCACCTCTTCTTTGGGTTATATCCTTTGGTATAAAGCCTTGCCTAGAATCTCTTCCAGCTTAGCGTCAGCCGCCCAACTATTAGTGCCTTTATTGGCCGCCTTTGGTGCAACTTGGTTAATCAATGAGCCTATTACTCAGCGCTTTGTGATTGCCGCCGCACTAATGATTGGGGGCTTAGGGTTGGTTCTAGCGGGGCGTAATCAGCATCGCAAGGCGGCTTTAAAAGCACAGCCTTAAGAGGATCAATTTAAGAAGTTATACGTCATTTAGAAAGAGCGCTCAGGTCTTGGTTAATTCAACCAGGCCTGGCATGCCCTGCGGTTTTACAAAACCATGTGGGTGCAGGCACAGTTTGAATTCAAACATTCACCTTTTTCGATAGGCACCCCTTAGAGATTCAAACGAAATTCCTTAGATAACTTCATTCTCAGAGGGAGCAGTCACCTCTATTTTTCCCTCTGCAATATTTAGAATCTTATCGCAATAACCGAGTAGTCGTTCATCATGGGTGACCATAATAATGGCAACTTGCTGTGATTTAGCGAGCTCTTTGAGCATTTTAACGACACTATGCGCTAGCTCTATATTCAAAGCTGCCGTTGGCTCATCGGCCAAGATAATTTGTGGCGAATTCGCCAAGGCACGGGCAATCGCCACACGCTGGTTTTGTCCACCCGATAGCTCGCTCGGTTTGGCGGCAAACTTCTCCTCCAATCCTAGAAACGTTAATATTTCTGGCTCTATGTGATTTGTAGTGGGTAATGCGATAATAGCACCATGAATAGTACTACTTTATTTAGCATGGCTCTTGGCCTGCAATCGCCTTGGCAAGTGAATGACATTTCGTTTTCTGATGATGGAAGCACTCGCAAAGAGCTTCACCTACATATCGGTTTTGACCGAGGCTCACGTTTTCCAGATGAGACCGGTGTCGCCTGTCCAGTGCATGACACCGTGACACGTGAGTGGCAGCATTTAAACTTCTTTGAGCACCATTGTTTTTTGCATTGTGCTGTGCCGAGGATAAAAACAACCGATGGCAAAGTGGTGACGGTTGATGTGCCGTGGTCTCGCCCTGGCAGTGGTTTTACCTTGTTGTTTGAGGCATTTGCAATGGCACTCATTGAGCGGGAAATGCCGGTAAATCGAGTGGCTGAAGTGCTAGGCGTTAACCCGCAACGGGTATGGACGCTATTTAATCACTGGATCAGTCAAGCGCGAGAAGCTGATGATTTATCCTCAATTACTCAACTTGGCGTGGACGAGACCTCATCACGTAAAGGACATAAATACGTCACGTTGGGCGTAGATTTAGAGGCCTCTCGCGTCATTCATGCCTGTAAGGGGAAAGGTAAGGAAACCTTGCATAACATTCAACAACACCTTGACTCTAAAGGGGTTAAAAAAGAGCAGATCACGCAACTCAGCATGGATCTGTCACCCAGTCGTCGTGTCTGT
>VCMI01000193.1 GCA_006222135.1 Thiomicrorhabdus sp.
ACACGACGACTAAAACCATAGTAAGGAATAACGGCGGTAATGCGAGCGGCTGATGCACGCTTGAGTGCGTCAATCATCACTAACATTTCCATCAGGTTAACAGCGGGTTCTGGCGTACAGGTCGGCTGTAAAACATAGACATCTTGACCACGAACAGACTCTTTAATCTCAACCATGATTTCGCCGTCACTGAAGCGACCGACATCGGCATTACCTAAGGGTATGTCTAAATAAAGTGAGATTTTTTCTGCGAGATTGACATTTGCGTTTCCCGCAAAGATCATGACTATTTTTATTGGCCATTACAGGCGCTCCTGTTCGGGGTAAAAATGATTTGGGGAATTAGGATAGGATATTGGCAGGGCTGGCAGGATTTGAACCTGCGGTACACTGGATCAAAACCAGATGCCTTACCGCTTGGCTACAGCCCTATAATATCGTTGTCGTTAATGACTGGGGCGTATTATCCATGTATTCATTATAAGTTCAAGGGAAAAGTTAAAACTTTATCAAAAAAAGTTTTAACTTCGTTACTAAACTATTTTCTTACGGCTTTTCAAGTTCATTAATTAAACCCTGCAAGCGCTTATTTTGCAAAAATTTCTTATGGTGACGCTGCCACAATGATCGGGCTTTTTCATAATTACCCTTTTTCCAATACGTTGAAATCAAATGAATTAAAACTTCATCATCTACCTGTACAGCCAAGGCCTTCTGTAAATACTCTTGTGCCACAGTATAATTTTGCTTCTGAAAATAGAACCAACCCAAGCTGTCTAAGACATAATAATTATCGGGCGCTAAACCATAGGCTTTTTTCAATAAACTTTCAGCGTCCTCATGATGACGGTCTTTTTCCACATAAAAATAACCCAATGCATTTAGCGCATCGACTTCATTTGGTTCCAGCTCTATAACGCGCTTCAGGTTACGTTCATACGCATCAAACTGTTCTAGCTTATAGAATAACAATGCTTGCGCCATTAACACTTCAATATGCTCTGAATCGATTGCCAATACTTTTTCATATTGCTCAATGGCTTGGGAGTATTTATTTTCGTAACTATAGAAAACTCCTTTAGCTCGATATACCTTAATTTTATCCTGGGGGTTTTCAACCTCAATCAAATCTAATACTTTAATCGCTTTCGCCATTTCATTCATTGAAAAATAGATTTCAGCACGGTGTAATTGAGCATCTAAATAATAATTATCTGTTGTGACTTTGGCGAAGTGCTGTAACGATTTTTCAATAGTTTTTTTGTTCCTGATGCAATAAACCTAAATAATAGTTCGCCACATTCGCATAGCCCTGCACAAGCATTACTTGGCCTAAATTCTCCTCCGCTTGAGCATAGGATTTACGCTCAATCTGCAACAAGGCCAATGACAACCTGGATGTATAGGCATCGGGAACAGACTTTAAAATATTTTCATAACGGTCTTCTGCCGCATCATAAAGCTTGGCTTGCACCTCCAGACGGGCGACTCGTTCTTGAACAGCCCAATCTTCTGGATATTTATTTAAATAAGGTTCAAGTGCATCAAGCCCTCTCTGGGGTGAGGATAACTCTAAATACAGTTTTGCTAACAGCCTGTTTATCTGTGGCTCAGACTCTGTGGTTTGCAGAGTTCTGGCTTTTTCAAGCGCTACCAATGCGGTATCAAGTTGACCATGAACGTGGGCCACATAACCCAATGAAAAATAAGCGGCCCACGACTCTGGAAAAGATTGAGTAAGAGACTGCATAAAGATAACACCCTGCTCAGTCTGAACAGAAGTCGACACGCGCTGTGCCGTTAATAACAGGTCTTTATCCAAACCTTCTTTTGAAAGAGTGTGATAGCGATTCCATTGTTTCAGCGCCAAGTCAACGGAACCTTGGCTAAGTGAAATTAAAACGAAGCACGCCAAGCAATGGGCGCATCTGGTGAGACTTCACGCCATAAGATTGTGGCCGCCTCAATTTTATCTGCATCATAAGTTGCTATCGATAATTCAAAAGCCCTTTTCGCCAACTCGGTATCTCGCGTATTAACGGCCACTTCATAAATCAGATCAAAAGCTTGTGCAGGCTGACCTTTTTGCACCATCATCTCTGCGGCTAATATCTGAAACATAGTATCAGCATCAACATGAAGAGAGTGCTCAGGCATCCTCGACGAAGCATCTTCACCTTCTAGAGACGGTGAAGAAGGCAGCGCGACACCTGACACATTTGAATCATCTGACGTCATAAAGCCCGCGCTACAACCTGATAACCCTAAAAGAGTACTGATTAGTGCAAGTTGAATACCCTGAAAAATACGAGTGCGATTACTTGAATATTTTAATGTCAAAACTTGACTCTCTTGATAGTGAGTGACTTTCCGGCTTAAACTCTTAAACCACGACTTAAACTGTTGATACCTTTAGATCGAGCTTGTTATAGCTCCTTTTCCTGCAAAAGATTCCAACTCAACTCACTCATTGTAGGTAATTTACAATAAAGATAAAGTGATTGTGTAAATTAATAGCTCTTTATAGCCGACTCTAGAATATTTGGAGTGTTATGCAACCCCTTAATTTCAAATTGATTTGTGCCTTAATTATTCATCGGATACCAGACATTCTATCTAAGGTCATTGCAACAAAACTTGCAATTCGTCTCATAATTGAGCAAAATTATCGCTTTTAAGTTTAGCAGGATTAATTTCTGTTACTTTCTAGACAATGGTAAAGCCTCTATTTATATGAAACTTATTACACTGGGTGTTAATCACGAAACGGCGCCCGTCGACATTCGTGAAACAGTTTCATTTGCGCCGGAGGCCGTACAGCAAGCCCTGTCCGAACTAAAAATTCAAGACCTTATCTCAGAGTGCGTCATCTTATCGACCTGCAACCGCACTGAAATCTACGGCATAATGAAAAGCTCAACGGCCGAGCAAGAGATTCAAAACTGGCTCCACCAATTCTTTGAATTAGATGAAGACGTTTTAAACCCTTACCAGTCGT
>VCMI01000034.1 GCA_006222135.1 Thiomicrorhabdus sp.
ACGACTCGGAGAGTTTACGCCACCTGGGATATGTTTTTGTGCCGCTTCAAATAGATCGTGAGATTTGCTCATGGGAGTTCCTTTTAATCTTTACCTGGTTAAAGGTGGAATAGAGGTTAAATAATTGAGCGGAATTATACCGTGAATGATGGGGTAAATAATAGAGAAACCTTAGCGTAAATTTCAGGGTAAACAAAGATTCAGTCAAGCGTGGTCTGCTCAAGCCGTTACAAAATTTACTCTTTAGAATTGTTGGCGTATGGCTTGTGCCGCTTGTTGAATATCTGGTTGGCCAAAAACGCCGTGAATCACCGCCAAGCAATCGACGCCAGTGGCGATGAGTTGCGCCGCATTATGTTGATTAATACCTCCAATCGCGACTACGGGAATGTTGAGAGCCTGTTTGGCTTGAATCAGGGTTTGTAAGTTCGCTTGAGGGGCCAGGGGTTTAGTCTCAGAAGGAAAAAACGCCCAAACGCCACATAGTCAGCACCGAGGTCTTGCATCTGTTGTGCACGTTGTAAGTCGTTATAGCAGGTGACTCCAATAATGGCATCCGCGCCGAGTAGCAAACGAGCCGATTGTATATCGGCGTCATTCTTGCCGATATGTACACCGTGTGCCTGTACGTCTTTGGCAAGTTGAATATCGTCATTAATAATCAACCAGGCCTGGTAGCTTTCGCATAGGATTTTAAGCTGTTGTGCTAATTGAAATTGAATGGCATAAACGGAGGTCTTATCACGAAACTGCACAATCTTGGCACCGCCTTTAAGCGCGGAAGTCACATTTTCAATGAGCGTTTCGGGTGTTGATAAGGCTGGATCGGTGATGACATATAAACCACGGAGGTGCTTCATAATTGGAGGGACTTCTGTGTTGGTTTTTTACAGGCTTTAAAGAGAAGCACTCGATTGACTGAGTGCTTTATTTGAGCTCGACTTTAAGGTCTTTAAAGTTGTGGACTCATCTGTTTAATGCGCTCAGCGACTAAATCAAAATGGACTTCACCAATCTGCTTGTAAACAATTTTGCCATTCGGGGCAATCAAGAAGCTGGTAGGGGTCAGTAAGATATCGCCAAAAGCCTTAGCCATCGCCCCGTCTGTATCCATTTTAAATATAAATGGGTAGGGGTTGTTTTTAATGAAGCTCTGCACCTGCGCCACAGGGTCATAGTCCATTGAAACCGCCACTAATTCAAAACGATCTCCTAAGGCTGATTTCATTTTTGCCAACTCAGGCATTTCTTTAATGCAACCAGGACAAGAGGTTGCCCAGAAGTTCACTAGAATCGGTTTCATCGGCTTACTGAGGTTAATCGTTTCACCTTGCGCCGTTTCAATCGTGATATCTGGGCCTTTTCCTAATCCATCTGAGAATACCGTGAAATACAGTAAAGTCGCCAAGAGGCCAATGACTGATGCACCAAAGATTTTTCCGCCAATATTTTGCATAATTTAGAACCCATTTTTGTAATGAAGGATATAAAAAAGGGTCATTAATATATGACCCTTTAAAAACGCTAACAGAGCTTATTAGTAGCGCTGATTACTTGGCGGTCAGTGTTACAACACCATTAGCGGTTCCGCAGAGGAAAATATCCGCAGGACGAGCCGCAAACAAGCCGTTTGTGACAACGCCCACAATACTATTAAGTTCATTTTCCATCGCAACCGGATCAACAATCTCTAGGCCGTGAATGTCTAAAATTAGGTTGCCGTTATCGGTTTTGAAGTTTTCACGTAAGACGGGCTCACCGCGAAAACGCTTCACAATTTCACGCGCTACATAACTACGGGCCATTGGAATGACTTCGACGGGTAGTGGGAACTTACCTAAGACCGCGACTTTCTTACTGTCATCCGCAATACAGACAAATTTCTTGGCGACGGCTAAAACAATCTTTTCACGGGTGAGAGCGCCACCGCCCCCTTTAATCAGGTTTAGTCCAGCATCGGCTTCATCGGCTCCATCAATATAGACAGAGATTTCAGACACTGAGTTTAAATCGAGAACAGGAATGCCATGACCTCTTAGGCGTTCAGCTGTGGCTTCAGAGCTGGCAACGGCGCCTTCGATTGAACCTTTGATTTTCGCTAATTCATCAATGAAAAAGTTTGCTGTAGAACCAGTTCCAACACCAATAATGGTGTCTGGAACAACGTATTCAATTGCGGCTTGAGCTACTTTTTGTTTAGTTCATCTTGTGTCATGCTTAGACTCTCTTTGTAGTTTGTATGGTTTTATCAATAACCGTTAATTTTAATCAAAAAGACATCGCTTGTATAGTTACAACTGCGTAATAGCAGAAAACCAGGCTGGAATAATGACCAGGCCTGGTTCGTTTCAAACAGCTATTCAGAGCTTCTAAATAGCTTTAGTCTAATATTTTTGATTATTTAGGGGCGACGGGTGGCGCTTGTACTTTAGGCTTTTTAGGTACTAAAGCAGGAGGCATCTCGCCTTCTTTACGTTCATGAATGGCTGTGATCATACCCGATTGAGTCGTGATATATAAATCCTCATAAACGTGAACCGTTTTAAAGGTTAAAGGTCTGAGCTGGCGTGATTTTTCAGCTAATGGCTTACCCTTTGACATATACATACCACACATAGTCATACTGTTAGAAACTTTGTGCAAGTTCGGTAGCTCGTGATCTTGCTCACTAAGCTGTGAACGTAAGTCCAATTCTTTGATATAGACCTGGCGTCGCTCTTCTGTTTTTAAATCGTGGTAATCAACACAAAGTTCCAAAGTGCCTGATTTTGACAGTTCACCTTGACGTTCGATGATTCTTTCGCCAGCAGGGGTACTGTTAGAGCCTGGCGGCATTGAGTAACTAGGTGTTGAGATTATGGCCCCAAAAACTAAGCCGAATGCGATGGTTGTTTTTTCATGTTTCAATCTCTATTTTAAATTGTGTGGATCATTCTAGCGTATTTGTACAAAAAATTCTGCCACACCTTATATGGGGGGTAAAGGTGTTGTATTCAAGTGACGAAATCTTAAGGCCTCTGGCCTTACATGTCGTGATTCATACCCTTCATATTGCCCATCATTTTCTTGAAAGACTTAACGGGCATATCGACTTGTTTAGTACTGCCATCTTCAAACTGAAGTTTTACGCTGACGGTTTGTCCTGTTTTGAGATCGCTAATAGGGTCAATCAACATAATGTGTAAACCGCCTGGTTTTAAGACGGTCTGACCATTGGCCGGAATCTCAATAAATTCCACTTTACGCATACGCATGACACCATTGTCATTGGTATGGGTGTGTAGCTCAACGATTTTAGCCACCTCTGAATCGGCAAGGACAAGTTTAATCGCTTGGTCACTCATATTATCTAAGGTCATAAAGCTTGCGCTAGCAGGTGCGCCAGGAGGGACTTCACGTGCGAATGGGTCGCTTACGCTGATTTCATCCGCTTGAGTGGCGAAAGCTTGAAAGCTACTGATTGACGTTAATAAGCCCAGTGATAAAGCCGTGAAAGTTTTTTTCATGTTGTTTTCCTTGTAAGGTTTGTTAATTTTAGTCATCTATTTTCAAAAAAACGAAAATCATGAAAGAGGCTGATATTGTTTAATCGTTTTAATAAACTGTTTTGGACTGGTCGCGTGGGGTAGCTGGGTTTGTAGTTGACCCATTTGATCGACAACATAGGTAAAAGCGGAATGGTCAACGGCATAATTTGTACCGTTATCTGGGTCGTCCACTTTTGCATAAACTACACCATAACGTTTCGCTATTTCAGCAATTTTGTTAGGTTTTCCTGTTAAACCAATCATGTTTGCCTCAAAGTAATTGGCATACTTCTGTAAACGGGCAGGGGTATCGCGAGCAGGGTCAACCGACACAAATAAAATTTGTAGATTGTCTTTTTCCGTTTGCGTAAGGCCTTGATAAGCCATCGATAAATTCCCTAAGTTGGTCGGGCAAATATCAGGGCAGAAAGTGTAACCAAAATAGATGAGGACCAATTTACCTTTATAGTCACTCAGACTACGTTGGCCTTCAGATGAGCTTAGTGTAAAGTCACCGCCAGTTGGTTTTACATGGGTGATGAGTTTAGCGGTGGAATTGTCTTGTGTATTCACTGGCGTATTCCATGAGGGCGACAATAGAAATGCCATTCCCACAATAATAGCGAGCGTCAAAATTAAAAAAATATTTTTTGAATTCAATTGTCTGGTCTCTGGTAATGTTCTATTGATAGAAATGCTAAAACCCCTAACTTACCGTAGTGTACAGCAAGTTAGAAGTAACAATACTTGAGAAAGTTTTGATCTTGAGCGATTAAAATTTAGCGTTTAATCTAGCCCAAACAGTACGGCCTGGTTCATAGACTTTGTAAGTTGCACCACTCGTCGAGTCGACTCGGTTTAGGTAAGTTTCATAAGCGTGATCCGCTAGGTTATCAACGCCAGCAGATAGCTTAATGCTTTTGTTGATTTGGTAATCACCGTAAACATCCAAAGTACTCCAAGCCGCTGTTTCTAACTCGTCATATTCTGCATTGACTTCCGTTTGCGCAGTCGCGAAATTAAAACGTGTTCCCGCTTTCCAGCTGTTGGCTGAATATTCCGCAAACGCCATTCCTGAAAGAGGCGCGATATTGCTTAGATTGCGGTTGTCAGTTTCATTAGTGCCTTTGGTTAAACTTAGGCTAGAGCCGACTTTAACGTGTTGAGAGGTTTTTAAACTACCTGCCATATCGAGACCGTAAATAGTGGCGTCTTTGTTTAGGTAAGCCGAGTCACTACTACTTGGTGAAAGTATGCTATCGGTTTGGTTTGTCTCCAGGTCACGTAAAATGTAATTATTCACCACATCATAATAAGCTGAAACCGACCAGTTGGTTTTATTGGTCGCTTGCGAGATGCCGAGATCAAACTGGTTGTGTTGTTCTGGTTTTAGATCCGGATTTCCAAACCAATCGCCCGTCATAGAGGATTTGGCGATGTAAAGCTCTGTGGCATCTGGGTAACGGTGGGTGCGGCTTAAACCGGCGAAGACATTGATATTATCTTGATAAGTTCGTTCATAACGTAATAAACCATTGATGTTCGCATCATCGGTTTTAACGTTGCCCGAATAATCGGTGTAAACATTCTCATAAGTCGTTGAATCACCATTGCGTGCTTCAGTGGTGACCGCATCATAACGTAAGCCTAAGATGACTTTTTGTTGATCTTTAAAGAATGAGGTAGATTCGGCAAACACACTTTTGGTCTCTTGCAATACATCAGGCCACATTTCTGGACCAGCCATCAATGTTGCTCCCATGTAAGGTGTTGCTGTTTTATTAATAGATTCAAACTGCAGGCCATAATCAAGCTTAGTATGCCCAATCATGCTGGTTAATTTGACTTTAGCCCCTGTCGTTTCGACATCGCTGACAACTTCCATCATTGTTGTGTAATCGCGTAAATCAAAGTTATTCATGGTGTGATCAACGGTTGATTGATAAACATCAATTTGAATATCTTGAATGGCGTCACTGATTTTAGAACCGTTATAACGTAAACGTGTTGTGGTGCCGTCTGATAAAGGGGCATCCATCGACGCACCTTGGAAAAGGGCATCTTCGACGAGTGTGTTTTCATAAGAAAAACGCAACTCATTGTTTTCATTTGGGGTCTAACCTAAATCGACATGGCCTTGCTGACTTTCATAACTTGAAGCTACTTCATCGCCATTACCATCCAGATAATTATCAGCCGATTTTTTAGAGCCTTGTAAAACGATATAACCTTCTTTACCACCCGCTGCAACCGTGGCGTTCATATCACGTGTTAAACCATTTGAAGAGGTACCCAAGTTGATCTCTCCGTTATAAGGTTTATCCGCTTCAAAGGTCGGAGCGTTGCGTTCAAGTAAAACAGTTCCTCCGCTACCACCGACACCGTAAGTAACCGAATTAACGCCTTTAATCACCGTGACTTCATCAAAACTACTCATCTCCGCATAAGCGGTTGCTGGATCCATGCGGTTAGGGCAACCACCTTCGATTTTAGCACCATCAATCAAGACATTTAGTTGAGAAGCTGTTTGACCACGTATCACTAAATCGACACCATGTCCCCCCATTCTTGAAGCATCCACGCCAGGAAGTTGTCTTAAAACCGTCCCAGTTTCTGAGTTACTGGCTTCGAGTAAACTTTTGCCATCAACAGTGATTTGTTGCGCTGTTTCCGTGTCGGCAATAACTGAAACGGCAGGGATCTCTGTTGCAGAAACTTGGGTGCTGATCTGGGCTGTAAGCGTGGCAAATATAGCAAGGGTGATTTTCTTTTTACTGAACATGGTTTGACCTTTAATATAAAAATTGAATATGACTGGAGCATCATGATTGTTAAATGGAGATTAATACTTAAATATGGAGCGTATCGTAGGGGGTAATGGTGCTATATAGTCTTAAGAAAGTCATGATAAATAGTATGGTTTTATGAAGAGAAAACGAAGAAAGTCTTAAGGAAGTATTAATTAATGAATATCGATAGATTTTAGGACGGGCAACGAAGAAAAAAATAAGAGTCGTTGGGTGTTATAATTATGAGTTATTGTTGATTACGCTTTATCTTTACCTCCATTGCCCGCAGTGGGCAGCCATCATTTATAGGACCAGGAATGCCAGAAGAAATATTACGCCGTGTTTTAACGGCACCGGTATACGACGTCGCCTCTGAAACAGCGCTTGAATTAGCCCCATTGCTTTCTAAAAGAATGCAAAACCAGGTGTGGTTAAAAAGAGAAGATTTACAGCCGGTATTTTCATTCAAAATTCGCGGTGCGTACAACCGTATGGTTAAATTGAGCGAGGCTGAGCGTAAAGCCGGTGTGATAACCGCTTCGGCAGGAAATCACGCGCAGGGTGTGGCGCTTTCCGCCACTAAAATGGGAATTGATGCGACTATCATCATGCCGCGAACGACGCCGCCTATAAAAGTCAATGCGGTGAAACGTTTGGGAGGCAATGTGGTGCTCGAAGGTGACTCATACGATGAAGCTTCGCGTTTTGCCAAAGCGCTTGAAATAGAAAAAAGTTAACCTATATTCACCCTTATGACGATTTAGATGTGATTGCAGGCCAGGGTACCATCGCATTAGAAATGTTGCGTCAGCACAGTAAGCCATTTGATGTGATTTTCGTTTGTGTGGGCGGAGGCGGGCTTATTTCGGGCATTGCTTCAGTAATTAAACAGGTCACGCCAAGCACTCGTATTATTGGAATTGAACCAGAAGATGCGGCAAGCATGACTGAAGCTTTAAAAGCCGGTGAACGTATCACGCTACCACAAGTTGGTATTTTTGCCGACGGTGTCGCTGTGGCTCAAGTGGGCGAGATTCCGTTTCGAATCGCACAGACCTGTGTGGATGAGATGATTACGGTGACCACCGATGAAATTTGTGCCGCTGTGAAAGATATTTTTGAAGATACGCGTGCTATCGCTGAACCGGCTGGCGCATTGTCTGTGGCGGGTATGAAAAAGTTTGTCGAAAAATACAGTGTTTCTGGTTTAGACATGGCCTGTATTGTGAGTGGTGCGAATATGAACTTCGATCGCTTGCGACATATATCAGAAAGAACTGAAATTGGTGAAAAGCGTGAAGCCATTTTTGCCGTGACGATTAATGAAACGCCAGGCAGTTTTAAACAGTTTTGTGAGTTGTTAGGCGATCGTCGTGCCATTACCGAATTTAACTATCGTTATTCTGACAATAAGCAGGCGGTCGTTTTTGTCGGTGTTAGAACCGAAGGTGGCCAGGCGGAAAAACAAGCGATTCTTAATAGTCTTCATGAGCATAACTATCCTGTTCAGGATATGAGTGATAACGAGATGGCAAAATTGCATCTACGTTTCATGGTCGGTGGACATGCTAATGGCGTTAATAACGAGCTGTTGTATCGTTTTGAATTCCCTGAACGTCCAGGTGCTTTATTGAAGTTTTTAATTAATATGAGTGAAGAGTGGAATATCAGTCTGTTTCACTACCGCAACCACGGTGCGGCTTACGGTCGTGTATTAGTGGGTGTTCAGGTACCCCCTGAGCAACAAATCGATTTTGAAGTTTATCTTAATAATCTGGGTTATCCGTTTGTGAATGAACAAGACAACCCAGGTTACCAACTGTTTTTAAGACCAACCAATTAGCCGTATTGGTTTAAATGATAGGCGAAACAATTTAAGTTTCTGTCTAAGTCTAAACTTGAATGCATTGGCATCTTGAATGGTTTGCCTACCGTTTTACGGTAGTGAATTTAGATTTTATCGATGAAGTGCTGCATGATGGGTTTCATGCAGTGCGCGCTAGTTTGGCGGTGTTTAACGTTTAAATAACCGCTTTTCAATGATTGATTATCATCTGCTGTCTAAGCCTTGTCTGGATGGCAATCTGCAAGATGATATCCACCTCACTAAAACTCTTTCATCATCCCCTCAATAATCAATTTATGCTCAACGGGCTGTTCCGCTGTAAGCAGCAATCCAACGAGGAAATATCAGGTATGATAAAAATCACCCAAAATGTCTCAATAGCAGATGAAGAGATTGAACTAATCGCCATCCGTGCTCAGGGAGCAGGGGGGCAGAATGTCAATAAGGTTTCTTCGGCGATCCATTTGCGCTTTGATATTGCGGCGTCCTCTTTGCCGGAGGTTTATAAAGAGCGACTGCTGGCTTTAAATGATAAACGCATTACTAAAGAGGGAATTATTGTTATCAAGGCTCAGCAACACCGTACTCAAGAGAAAAATCGTACGGATGCACTTGCTCGATTACAAGAGTTGGTAAAGTCTATCACGATTGTACAGAAGGTTAGACGGCCGACTAAACCGACTCGTGGGTCACAAAGAAGACGAATGGATAGTAAGACAAAACACAGCAAAACTAAGGCTTTACGGGGAAAGGTGATCGATTGATCTTGGGATAAATAGAGGCGGTTTACATTGTTACCAGGCCTGGTAACAATGTACGATCTTTAGAGTATGACTCTTATTGAGTACTGTTTAACTTAATCGGGAGTGTTCGTTTCTTTTGTTTCTTGTTTTGCTTTGTGTTTTCTAGCAATCTCATCCCAATCTATATTATTACAGTCATAACACTCTTCTTTGATAATGCCTACCCAAACCAGTAAAGCATGTACTTTACAGCCTACGCAGTAGCCAAAAATTGCTTCTAACCACATAAAACCGATGCAAACCCAAACCATATAGACGGGAATCCAATAAGGAATAAACTGCTCTGTTTCTGATACGAGTTGACTGCCCCATAGAGTGTTGATCCAAGAGGCAACGGTGTCTGGATTAAAGAACATTAAACAGAGGGTCATTAAGGTCGCACCAATAGTCCATGCAAAACGTTTAGGCACAAGAGGTTTCCAAACGGGCGGTGTGTTTCTGGCTAAATAGGTGCAAAGTATAATCGTCGGTGAAAAACGTGAAGAAAATACAAACATCCCGGCAAGCATTTCGAACAGGCCATAAAGCAACAGTGCTGTTTGCACCGAGTATTCATAAGTTCGTTTAACCGCTTCAACGGCATAAATGGTATTGCCATCCCAGTCAGTATCATAAGTATCTGCGGAGGTGTTTTCAATAAAGACCCAGCTCGACGTGTAAACCACATCAAACAGTGTTAAACCCATGTAAAGGGGGATAATCAACAAAATACCTGCACGCATACGCATGGCGACTTCATTGATGTAAGTGGAAGATTCATTAGGGTCACGGAACCATAATTGTTTCATAAAATCTAACATAGGGCTTTCCTCGTTGAATTCGCTCTGTGTGCTTTGCAATAAATAGTAGCGTGCAAAGGTCTCCTTGAATATAAGGAAATACTAAAGTATATTCTAGGTCAAAATTAGCAGGAAACAACCCTTTCCTTTTAGACCTCGCATTAGTCAACTTAATGAGAGTGTGAGTGGGGCACTTTACTGGCTCGTAACGCACTATTATTTATATTTTAAGCTTCCATCAGAAAAAATAAACCTCATTTTTTATCGAACTCACTCGTGCAATTTTTTAAATCAGTCTCTTTGGAAGAGCTTAAGAATTGGTTATCAGTTCACAAGTATTTTGTTTAGCTAAACGCTCTATACTTAGTTTCATTAAAGGTTTACTCGGCACCAAACACGGCATTGGCAGGTTAGAGTGCTTTATTTGATTAAGAGTTTTTGTTTTTATTGAGGTATTTCTACTCTGATTTTTCCAATTGTTCTCTTAAGTTTCTAAGGGTGATACATTCAAGTCGTAAGTGCAACAGTTTTAATTTCCCAGAACACCTCATTAGGTGTTCTGAATCCTAAACACTTTCTTGGGCGATTGTTGAGCTTATCAACAACCCAATCAATTTCTTCCTGAGTTACTTTATCGAAGTCTGTTCCTTTTGGAAAGAATCGTCTTAACAATCCATTGGTATTTTCATTGGTTCCACGCTCCCAAGAAGAGTAAGGGTGGGCAAAATAAAAATCTGTCCCAAGCTCTTTTGCCATCGTTTGGTATTGTGAAAACTCTTTGCCATTATCTGAAGTTAATGAATGAACAGGCCTGTTTAAAGCTCGTAATTGCTCAATGATGACAGCGCTAACGATGTCTGACTTTCTCGTGTTAACTTTAATGAAGCGAGCGATTCTAGATGTTCGATCAACCATTGATACTAAGCTAGCGCTTGATGGAACTCCAAAAACAGTATCTAACTCCCAATCTCCAAGTCGGACGCGCTCGTCAACAATAGAAGGCCTATCATCAATGCTTGGCGCTGTGCTGAACCTGCCTCGTGTCTCATAAATACCTGCACGCTTATGATATTTTTCTTTCTACATAAATACTGGTGTAACAAACCTCCGCTTGATTTATCTTTGTAGATAAATTGGTAAATACGTTCATGACTTATTTTTATGTTGTGGCTTATCTTAATTCGACCACTCACTTGTTCAGGGCTCCAACGCTGCTTCAAGTAGTGAATAACAAGCTCCCAGCAGTCATGAGATATTCTTTTTTTGCTTTACTTGACCGTCTTTCGACGGCTTGTGTATGTGCAAGCAACGGTCGCCAACCACGGGATTTAATATTGCGTTTGAGTTCGTCGTGT
>VCMI01000194.1 GCA_006222135.1 Thiomicrorhabdus sp.
ACACGACGACTGGATAGCGGCAACAATCTGGTCAATAATGCGCCCATTATTCAAGAAGTTTTGTCCAAACTGCTTCTTATGTTTATGGGTCGAAGGGCGACCTGATTTTTGCTTTGCCATTAATATCTGCTCTGTTGTTTGTTTGGTTAATTATGTTTGCTTAAGCATCGAGAGTCGTCTATTAAGAACGACTTTGAATCATCTGCAAGGCGACTTCGATTGCATATTTAAAGCTGCCGATATCGACCTTGCCTGTTCCTGCCAAATCCAATGCCGTACCATGATCTACCGAGGTGCGGATAAAGGGCAAGCCGAGTGTGATATTAACGGCATTACCGAATCCGACATGTTTCAAAACAGGTAGGCCTTGGTCGTGATACATCGCTAAGACGGCATCGGCCTTCTCTAGATATTTCGGAGTAAACAGTGTGTCTGCGGGAAGAGGGCCACTTAGGTTCATCTCTCCACTTAAGGCTTTTAAGACTGGATTAATCACATCAATCTCTTCGCGTCCCATATGACCATCTTCACCCGCATGGGGATTGAGTCCGGCCACTAAAATATGCGGGTTTGGAATGCCAAATTGGTTCTTTAAAGCATGGTGTGTAATTTGCAGTACTTTAGTCAGTAATGGCTGAGTTATGGCTTCGGGAACGTCTTTGAGAGGCAGGTGAGTCGTGACTAGGGCCACTCTCAAACCTGGTGTTGCCAGCATCATTACGACTTGGTCAGTGTGACTGTCTTCTGCTAATAACTCGGTATGGCCTGTAAAAGGATGGCCGGCTTCATTGATGACCCCCTTATGGACCGGTCCGGTCACCATGCCAGCGAATTCATTCGACATGCAGCCCTGAATAGCGCGTTTCAACATCCGAATAACATAGAGTGCGTTATCCGAATTGAGTTTGCCCATCTCGACAGGTGAGGCCGTTGGTAGATGTTCAATGGTTAACTGACGTGCTCGACTAGGTTGTGCTGATTGAGTAGCATCATAAGTCTTAAAAGTGATATCAATGTTTAAGGCTGCCGCACGTTCCTCAAGCAGCGTTTGATCTGCGAGTACCACCAATTGTATTGGCCAATCGGTCTGTGCAAGCTGTAGAACCAAGTCAGGACCAATGCCTGCCGGTTCACCTGAAGTAATGACCAGTCTTTTAGTCATGTAAATTCCTATATTTCAATAAAATGAATAGCATTAAAAATAAACGCCAACTCCAATAAACGACTGAGCAGGCGTTGAAATTTAAAAGTCTTTAAAGAGTCCGTCAAGCGTGACGAATACGTGATCGTAAAGTCGTTCTATAAACGAATTTTAATAAAGGCTTCATCTTTAATACGACGTAACCATAAATCAAACATCTCATTGGCTTTACGCATACGAATAACTTGCATGGCTTGTTGTCGTTTTATCAACTGTCTTTTTGGTCGATAGTACGCGTATCTTGGAGGAATAAAATCATCCAACCCTTTCCGTTGCGATCGGTGGTAAAGCTCGATTTTTTCAAGGTTTGCGACGGCCGTGCGGATCGGACTGGGTAGGGTATCAATGGATTTCCAACCCAAGTCACTGTCGGCATTCACTTCTGCCGGGATATCTGGAAATTCAGTGGTTAAGCCATTAAAATCTTCCTGGTTTTTCAATGCACTGGCCAGCTCCATGATATGCGTGGGTATGTTTTGTTGATTCGCATTGTCACTGAGAATAATAAAACGGTGCAGGTGGTACTCTTTAATCAATTGTAGGGCATTATCCTGTTGGTCAATGACTTTGATTATGTGAAAACCACTTGGGCTTTGAATGACTTTACTGACGTCGCTTGTTTTTAAACCGGAAATGGCTTCAGCAAAGAAGGTCGGAATTTCGGCTTGCTTCAACCAACCTAAATCCCCTCCATTAAGTGCTTTGCTACCATTAGAATGGCGTACAGCCAATTGTGAAAAATCTTCACCACTTTTGATGCGTTTAAGTAAAGCTTGAGCTTTTGCAAGGGCCGCATTACGTTGGTCAGGTGTCGCAGAATCAGGCAGTTCAATCAGAATATGCCCTAGACGGATTTCAATATTACTAGTCTCTAAGTTTTCACGCTGTAGATAGTGTTTTATTTCACTTTCAGTGACATGGGCACGGCTAATGACTTCCGCCTCGCGAAGTTTTTGAATGAGTATTTTATTCTTAATTTTTCACGGACTTTTTGAAAGCCATTCGGCATCTCAATATTCAACTGGTTTCTTAGATCCATTAAGGTCAATTTATTTTGCGTAGCAATTTTTTGTAACTGTTCATTAACTTCTTGATCTTCTACTTGTAAACCGAGCTGCTCTGCACGTTCAATTTGCAAGGTTTCTAAAATCATGCTGTCCAAAACTTTGGCTTGTAAGGCATCGGTGTCTTCGACTGGGATATTCTGCGCAGCCAGCTCCTGAGACTTAGTAAACATTTGGGCATTCAGTTCACTTTTTAAAATTATGCGATCATTGACGACGGCAACCACGCGGTCTATTAAGGTTTCTGTGGCGAGAGTGGGTGTCGCAGATAAAACCACCAAGCTGGTGATAACGCTTAGGAACAGTGGCTTTAAAGAAAGTGAACTTGGAAAAAATGAGATTTTATTTTTTTTTCATGCAATGGCCGTTTTTTAGGTTCTATAAAAGTTAGAAAGTGAAACGTTTTGAACGTTTTACTAAAAATTCAGTTTTTGAGCGAAATCTTCTTTGAAACGCGAGTTTGCTGTACCGATGCCTTTTAATACAAACTGAATTTGAATGCCATCATTATACAAGCCATTTACAAGTTGTGTATGTTCTGCAACGATTTCGGCGGCCCAGCAACAACTATCGTATCTTAAGCCCAAATTAGTCTCAAGGAGTTGGTCATTTTGCAGGTCGTAATTGGCATAA
>VCMI01000195.1 GCA_006222135.1 Thiomicrorhabdus sp.
ACACTAAAAGCGCAGGGTACGGAACAAGAAAAAGGACGCGTTTCTGTCACCTTTAATCCTGCGTCTAAAACAAAGCCCAATCCAGTCTTAAAAAACACACCTACTCCTCCTCCGCATGAACAATAAGGAGCATTGATGTCACATTTTTATGCGCGCGGTTTAGCAAAAAGCTACAAGAAAAGACAAGTCGTTACGTCAGTCGATATTGATGTTTACAGTGGTCAAGTCGTTGGTTTATTAGGACCTAATGGGGCCGGGAAAACCACGACTTTTTATATGATGACAGGCCTGGTCGATAACGATAAAGGTCAACTTTTTTTAGACGATCAAGAGATTAGCCAGCTACCCATCCATAAACGCGCCAAACTAGGGATCGGTTATTTACCACAAGAAGCCTCTGTATTCCGCAAACTTAATGTGACGGAAAACATTATGGCCATCCTAGAGATGCGTCCAGAACTCTCAAAAGATCAACGTAATGTTATTTTTGAGAACTTGATCGATGACCTTCAAATTGGCCACATTTTAGAACAACCAGGCCAAGCACTCTCTGGTGGAGAGCGACGCCGTGTTGAGATTGCCCGTGCACTCGCTATGGAACCGCGCTTTATTTTGCTAGATGAACCTTTTGCAGGTGTTGACCCCATTTCGGTTAAAGATATCCAGGGCATTATCCTCCATCTCAAAGACAAAGGAATTGGAGTCTTAATCACCGACCACAATGTCCGCGAAATTTTAGGCGTTTGTGACCAGGCCTACATATTACATGCCGGAACAATACTAGCGGCTGGCACGCCTAGTGAGATTTTGGCGAATCCTGAGGTAAAACGCGTTTATCTGGGACAGGATTTTAAGTAATTTAAGCCCTATAAACCCACAAGAAAAGTTATTGACCCTGCTTTTTACGTTGTGGAAAGTCCATTCATTGTTTTAATTTCAACAGCTTAATTCCATAAATTATTTTCATCCATTTCGACCACTAAAGACTCGCTATTCACTAGCATTTTTTCACTAAAAATCAAGACTGCCATTTTTTATTAGGGTGGTATACTGAAATTCAAGCGGTTTTTAATAGGTGAATTATTGAGCGAATAAGCCTTAAGATTCCTCAAAAAAACCATTCACATCACACAACAAAACCAATAAAGGATCGATACAATGCAAATTAACATTACTGGTCACCACATTGATATAACAGAACCTCTTCGTACTTACGTTTTAGAAAAAATGGCAAAATTAGAGAGACACTTTGATCATGTCACCAATGTTCACGTCATTTTAACCGTTGAAAAACAAGTTCAAAAAGCCGAAGCGACTGTACACGTATCAGGTTCAGATTTATTCGCTCAGAATGAAACTGCAGACATGTATGCCTCTATAGACGGACTGATAGATAAGTTAGATCGTCAGATCATTAAACATAAAGAAAAATGAACGATCACCATAAAAAATCTGGTGGCGTTAAACACATGGATCTTGAAGAAGAAGCATAACCACCAGTGCTCCAAATAACTTAGCACCTAGTTAAGTATTATTCGCCTTATTCGCTTTAAACTACAGTAGTAGACCTAGTTTAAAATGAATAAGGCGTTTTAGTTTCTGGATTTGAATAATAGACCTACTGGCATAATTCAAAAATATCATCTAATTAAAAGCAAAACGCCCTACTCATTTGTTTTCTAATCCTTTTCTCCTGATACAATACTAATACTCCCATCACAACTTAATATCAAACCATTTTCAGACCCTCGAGCGGCACCTATTGCGTTTATGCTTCACTTAAAGGTCTCTAAGTAATTATTCGCTGAGCAAAGGCATAACTATGGCAAAAACAGAGACTGATACTGATAGAGGTACGCTCACAGGCCAGCTACTTGAAGCCGTTGAAGGGCGACATTCCAAGCAAATTTTGGCACTACTTTCCTTACTTGTTGCCGAAGAAATTGCCGAACTGTTAGAATCCACGCCTCCAAAAGAACGTGGAATTATTTGGCAAAGCCTTAATTCTGAACAACAAGGTGAAATACTTACTCATACTAACGATGAAGTACGGGGACGCTTACTTCAAACACTGAAATCTCATGAAATCGCCTCTATTGCTGAAGACCTTGAAACCGATGATATTGCCGATATTATGCAATCTCTGGAAGCTCCGGCTCAAAAGGCTTTACTTGACTCACTAGGTCAGAAAGATAGAACCGCGGTTGAGATGGCTTTAGCCTACCCTGAAGATACGGCGGGGGGGTTGATGAGTACCGATTTCGTCTCTGTTCGAGCCGACATTACACTTAACGTAGTACTACGTTATCTCAGGAAACTGGGTAAATTGCCGGCTTCCACGGCTGAACTTTTTGTAAGAGATCGTAATGATCATTATGTCGGCACACTTAAACTGACCAGTTTATTGGTGCATGATGAAGATATGCTCGTTCAAGACATACTCGACACCAAAACCCCCGTCATGCGTGCACACTTACCGGCTAAATATGTCGCCCACTCATTTGAAAAAAACGATTTGATCTCGGCAGCCGTTGTTGATGAGAATGATAAAATATTAGGCCGTATTACCATTGATGACGTGGTCGACCTCATTCGTGAAGAAGGCGAGCACGCTCAAATGGCCAGCGCTGGTCTAGATGAAGATGATGATATATTTGCACCTGCAAGTCGCTCTGCCCAACGTCGAACGTTTTGGCTTGGCATCAATCTACTCACCGCTGTCTTTGCATCCCTTGTTATCGGCTTGTTTGATGCCTCTATTGAAAAATTGGTTGCACTTGCCATCCTAATGCCTATTATCGCCAGCATGGGTGGGATTGCTGGCACACAAACCTCTACGATTGTCATTCGTGCCTTAGCCACGGGTAAACTAGCCAAAAGAAACAGTCGCTCTCTGCTTATCAAAGAAACCACCGTTGGCTTATTAAACGGTTTAATCTGGGCCGTACTGACCGCCATAGGTGTTCAACTTTGGTTCCAAGACTGGGCACTTAGCGCCATTTTTGCAACAGCGATGATGATTAACCTGTTTGCCGCGGCTTTCGCAGGCGCCATGATTCCCTTATTACTTCAGCGCATGAAAATTGACCCCGCACTGGCTTCCGGACTGATGCTAACAACGGTGACTGACTCACTCGGTTTTTTTGTTTTCTTAGGCTTAGCAACGGTCGTTTTATTGTAATTTTGTCCAATCCAATGACCATTAGCAGCAACACGACATTGAATTCAACAGCTCTTTATTAGAACTGTCTTTCAGTACAAACTAGAGAGTCAATCCTCAATAAAGTCAAATGACGTCAAAATTTTATGACTTAGGCTTCAGGTATCACAATGGACAGCGTTACTTAATCCTTATCAATAAACCCTTTAAATAATATGAAGATTCCCTTTTACAGCTTGTATTAGAGTCTAACAGTCACTATTATTCAGTCATCTAATAATAAACGGCTAATCAATATTGGCCATTTATCAAACGCTAAACGAATTATTTGAATCCATGAAATTGCATGCTTATTACCGCTTGTAACGATTGTCAGCCTTGAAAACTTGGAGATAAACATGAAACTCATCAATACAAAATTATTAGGCACGGTTGCGATGGTAACCACGCTTACTCTCGCCGCCGGTTGCACAACAAGCCCCGAAACAAGAGAGAATGATAAAAACGCCGTTACCGTGATGGGTGCTATTGGTGGGATGATTGCCGCTAATGCCTTAGGTATTGATAATAATGCTGGTAAAGTCGTCGTGGGTGCATTATCAGGTTACACAGCACGCAAAGTGTTTGATGAAGTGAATACCGAAACAGCTAAAGACCCTAATACGGACGTAGAAGCCGTCACTATCGGAGGACAAGAGTATGTTCAAGTCAGCGTTAAAAATGTCAACTTTCGTTCAGGTTCAGCAGAGTTAGAACCTTATGAATTAACGCGTTTAGAGCCGGTATTAAATACGCTTAGAAAGCACCCAAATACACGCGTGCATATTGAAGGTCATACCGATTCTGATGGTACCCAAACCTACAACCAACAACTATCTGAAAACCGCGCTAAAAACGTTGCTTTCCACCTAATGGACAATGGCATCACTCGTAATCGTATACAAACCTATGGCTACGGTGAAGAGCGTCCGATTGCCAGCAATGCAACGATAGAAGGCAAACGTGAAAATCGCCGAGTGACCTTCTAGTCGTCGTGT
>VCMI01000196.1 GCA_006222135.1 Thiomicrorhabdus sp.
CTAAAGAGAGCGTTTGGCGCTACCTGACTATTCATTTTCAAAACTTTTACTCCTTATGACTCAATTACAGATAAAATAACGCAGATAGACCCTCTGTTTTGAAGACTGTAAAGCCTATTCAAAACAGCCAAAATCAACCCAAGCGTGGAGAACTCCAGCATCGTGCAGACAACAGCGCCCCTCATTGAAGCCCATCACATCACTCAAAAATTTGGGGATACAACCGTACTCAAAGAGATCTCTTTAACCCTGCATCCCAAAGAGATTGTCACGCTCATCGGTCCGAATGGTGCCGGAAAGTCCACTCTATTAAAAATCCTACTCGGGTTGATCGAGCCTACCGCAGGCCAAGTCATTCGTAAACCCGGTTTGCGCATTGGCTTTATGCCGCAAAAAATTCAAATTGATGCAACCCTACCAATGTCGGTTGAGCGCTTTTTAAAACTCGGTCTTAGACCCCCATCCGTGAAAACAGAGGCGGAGCCAATCGCACCAGCCCCTTTCTTTAAGGGGTTAAAAAATAGACTTTCAACCGTCTTTAAAACGGTTTTTCTCAGCATCGGTTATGATACCACAGCCGTCTATAAAATCGCTGAAGAACTCAATATCCAAGCACTCTTACAACAGCCTATTCAGAAGGTCTCGGGTGGCGAGATGCAACGTATTCTGCTGGCGCGCGCATTAATTGGAAGACCTGAATTACTGGTATTAGACGAGCCTGTTCAAGGCGTTGATCTGCAGGGTCAAACGGAACTCTATCAATACATCAATCGCATTCGTCATGCACACGGTTACGGAATATTAATGGTCAGCCATGACCTGCATATCGTGATGAAAAACACCGATTATGTACTCTGCCTAAATCAACACATGTGCTGTTCGGGCTTACCGCAAAATGTCAGTGAATCACCCGAATTTCAAGCCTTGTTTGGTACACACACTGACAGCATTGCTTTTTATGAACATCATCACGATAAAACCTGTGAACACACTCATGGCCAGCCTCATATAGAACTTCAGCAA
This sequence comes from Thiomicrorhabdus sp., assembly GCA_006222135.1. Taxonomy (GTDB): domain Bacteria; phylum Pseudomonadota; class Gammaproteobacteria; order Thiomicrospirales; family Thiomicrospiraceae; genus Thiomicrorhabdus. Next base: position 1,024 of record VCMI01000196.1, read on the forward strand.
GACAATCAAAAGTCACCAGGCCTGGTGGAATCGAGCAATAGAGGCAATTCAAGTAACCTAGGGAAGGAAGAATAAATGGAATGGTTCCCAAGCTTTATGACATTTGCCTTAATCGGCGGCCTTGGACTTGCGCTTATCTCGGCACCTTTAGGGGTGTTCGTGGTCTGGCAACGTCAATCCTACTTTGGCGCAACCCTTGCCCACTCCGCTTTATTGGGCGTGAGCATTGGTCTGTTTTTAGAAACCGACCTAACTTTAAGCGTCATCGCCGTCTCTTTATTCGTCGCCTGGGGGATTTTTCAACTAGGGCAATACAAAGAACTCTCTTCGGATACGCTTCTCGGGATTCTGGCTCACAGTAGCCTCGCATTTGGTCTGATTTTAAWCACGMCKRCTAAGACAATGTGCAAATCAATTTAATGGGCTATCTATTTGGCGATATTCTGAGCATTAACGAAACCGACCTTTACTTGATTGGCGGCATCGGCCTGCTCATCCTAATTTTCTATCGATTTCATTGGGAAGACCTGCTTAACTTGACGTTAAATCATGATTTAGCGCAAGTTGAAGGCATTAATGTCAAAAGAATCCAACTACAGTATGTTTTACTGTTAGCGTTAATGATCGCCCTCTCTATGAAGATTGTCGGCGTTTTATTAGTGACCTCTCTACTCATCATCCCCGCAGCGGCCGCGCGTAGGTTGTCGAGTACGCCTGAAAAAATGCTCTTTATGAGTATCCTATTAGGCGTTATTTCAGTCTTACTAGGGTTAACGGCATCCTATTTCGCGGATCTGCCGACCGGCCCTGCGATTGTCATGGTGGCGACTCTCATATTTTTAGTTTTGCTGGCAAAAAAAATGCCCTAAAAGCCTCTCCTAATTAAGGAGTACTTTTAGAGCGCTAGAGAACCAAATCGACCAGGCCTGGGTACAAGTTTAATCGACTTATTTAAACCACTTTAGTTAGCAGATTGAGCTCAGGCCAGCTCATCAATTAGCTGATACAAAATATCCACGACTTTATCACTTTGTTGATCAATCGCCAGCAGCCCCTCTTCAACCTTCTCCAAATCATTGACCGACTTAGCATCCATGACCGTTTTAATGCCTTGATGCATCTGCATATGCTCATCCCCTAAAGAAGACATTAATGGTAGATGCATAAATTCTTGACCCTCAGCATAGTACCATTTACCTAATATACAGGCGGTATGATCAGTAGCGACCTCATAGGTCACGCCAATAGTCGTCGTGTTCAACAAAAGCTCGAATCTTACCTTTCCATGCCAAATGTGCTGCAATCATTTTCTCAAACTGCGAGCCCGTTTCAGAATGTATTAACTTTTGCATACGGCTTCGTGTGACGGCCTCAATCGTAAACGTATCTACCTGACCTTTTAGTAAGCCGGCGTCTGACATCAAGACTCGTCCTGACTCTTCTGCGGCCTTAACAACCGCTGAATTTTGCTGAGTCATCTCATCCATTGCAGTAACCGCTATATTCACTTGATCAATTCCTCGGGACTGCTCACCACTGGAAGCTGAAATATACGAAACCATCTCACCGACTTCGTGCATCGAGATATTAATGGCACTCAAAGCCTCACTGGTCTCTTGCACATATTGACCACTCTGTTGGCTGATTTTGGCACTATTCTCAATCAACCCCTTAATTTGGCCAGCGGCCTCAGCAGACTTACCGGCAAGGTTTCTAACCTCTCCTGCCACAACAGCAAAACCACGACCATGTTCACCGGCTCTAGCCGCTTCTACTGCTGCATTCAATGCCAATAGATTGGTTTGGAAAGCAATACCGTCGATAATTGAAATTATATCGTTAATCTTCTGACCGGCCGTTGACATAGAAGACATGGAACTTAATGCCTGCTCCATCGTCTCTAGCCCTTTTGTAAGCTGTGCTTGGGCATCTGTGGTTTTTTGATTAGCCAATATGGCATTTTCCGCATTCTGACGAACACTGCTGGTCATCTCTTCCATCGAAGCAGACGTTTGCTCCAAAGCACTGGCCTGTTGCTGAATACGCAACGAAATATCGTTATTACCACGATCCATCTCTTCAACGCCCAGCACAACCGATGCTGTAATCGCTTCAACCTTTGCGACCATCACCGCAGTATTTTTAACAGAACTGTTTATGGAGTCTTTTAAAACCGCCATCTTGCCTTTATAGACGCCATTAACAGAATGCGTCAAATCACCTTCACTGATGGCAGACTGTACTAGCGCCACCTCATCAACGAAACGCTCTAAATCACTTAAGGTAATATTCAACGATTCTTTGAGTGGAATAAAATCACCGCGCACATCGGCTTCAGAACGTACACTAAAGTTACCATGCGCCAAGCTATTCAAGGTATCGGCAATAGATACCACATTCTCTTTCATGCGAATTGCTGAACGATCTAAATCAAATAAAACGTCGGTAAACTTACCCGCCAGTTGAACCGAATCATCCTTATGAACCTCAAGAACACCGGCTCTGAAATTTTGAGCTGTTGTCTCAAGAATAGCCATTACCGAGTTTATTTGTTCAACTGAACTATTAACCTCCGTCTTCATATTCAGAAAATCACCTTTCAATGCACCCTCCACTCGGCTCTCAAACCGACCCAAAGCAATCTCTTTTAAAACAGTGGTGACTCCGCTGGTGGACACGACGACTTATCGTCTAAAATAGTATTAATAGCATGAGCGGTTATCGTCAATTCATCTTTACCATATAACGGAATACGATGGCTCAACTCACCCGTCTCACCAATTTTTAACATGGTGTCACGTACTGCGTTTATAGGAGTCAAAATGCTTCGGCTCAGAAAGTAGCCTGCAACAGCAAAACCAAAGACACTCAACAACAGCCCGACCCACAGGTAGAATGCGCCATTTTCCTGCTGTTGATTTAGCCTCGCTATAGCGAGGCTATTCTGTTCAATTTCATAATCACGGAATTGAGCAATCATGCCAGCAAAGGCTTTATATTTAGGCCTAAACTCCTCCTTCATAATGATAATTGCTTCCTCAACAAAACCTTCAGTCACGGCCGTCATAAAACTTCCAAAAGAAGTATTGGCACTTTGCACATTTTGCTTGATTAAGGCATACATTTCTTCTTCTTGAGGATTCAATTTAATATTACTAATGCCTGAGAAAACCTTGGTAATTTCAGTTCTAGTCTCTTTAAGCGTCACATCAAGAGCSGCGAATTGCTCTGCATAGCTATTCTCATCTGGGTCGAGTAACGCCAAATTAAGTAATGTGATTTCACGTCTGTCAGAGACATTTTTYAGGTGATTTAATAACGATACTTTTTCACCATTAACATCGACCACCGTTGAAATGGTTTGCTTAGTTTCATTAATCAGATATTGAGTTGCCAAATTACTGAGCAACAACAAAGACAAGGCTCCAACAATACCTAGAATCATTTTAATTTAATTGACATGCACATCTAACCTCTTAATAAACTCTACGGTGGTGCGGAGTTTTTACAGAACTAAGGCTATTCTATGTGATTTTAAAGGCAGGACGGACAAGTAATATATAGGCACGAATTAAGAGGGTTTATGTAATAAAATGCTAATTTACGCATTAACTTACCGAGTACGCTTATACACGAATCAAAGTCACAAAGTCAAAGGCATAAG
>VCMI01000035.1 GCA_006222135.1 Thiomicrorhabdus sp.
ACACGACGACTAACGCCTAATGAATTATTTAAGGGRCKRCAAGTTGATTTACTTGCAGCATGATTAAATTGCACTTATTACTTGAAACCGCGTCGTAAGATAACCGCACATTCAATTTAAACAATAAAGCCTACATTATGAAGCCTATTTTTCCATTACTGCTTACCAGCCTATTCGTTACCGGTTGCAGCCACGAACCGCCATCCACTTCAACAGCCACGACAAACCTCATATTTCAAGAAGTGGCCGTGCCCACCACGCCTGAAGCCAAACAGACCATTCAAGCGACGTCACAAGTAAGCATCAATGGCGTTAGACAAACGATTGGTTATCAAAAATTGTTTGCCAGTGGTGAAAGCAATAATGGCGAAACCTTTGGCTTAATCAAGGATGTCTCTGGCCAACCTCTCAAACTAGCGGACGGTTCGCCGTATATCTGTAATGGCACCAATGAAGCCATGGGATCTGGATTAGATCATATTTCGATTTTACAAAAAAACCAGAAACTCTATATCGTGTCGCAATACGAATGTGCGGTGGGTGCTTTATATCTTAATGAATTACAGCAGGACAAAAATGGGGCTTTAAAAGTCAAACCTGATAGCTTGCAATTTATAGATCAATCGAAAGATTTTGGTGGCTATGTGCACTGCGCTGGACAAACAACTTCTTGGCAGTCCCATTTAAGTTCCGAAGAGTATGAACCGGATGCCCGCTTTGTCGAAACCCATATGGACAATTTACAACAGGAAATCGGTGGCTATTATTCTTCTGAAACCCAAAAATATTGGCAAGGCGACATCACCCGTTCCAATCCTTATTATTATGGCTGGATTCCGGAAGTGCAAGTTCTAGCGGACGGAACGCCAAGCTATCAAAAGCACTTTAGCATGGGGCGTTTTTCACATGAACTTGCCTATGTAATGCCAGATCAAAAAACAGTTTACCTTTCTGATGATGGCACCAATGCTGGCTTATATCTATTTATCGCCGACCGCAAACAAGATTTAACCGCTGGCACTTTATATGCCGCGATATGGCAACAAACCTCTGATAAAGGCTTGGGGGCTGCACATTTAAAGTGGGTTTCATTGGGTCACGCGAATAATCAACAAATCCGTCAAATCGTGCAACAAAAACCTAATTTTAGCCAGCTGTTTGCCACCGCAGAACGTGATGACACAGATCAATGTCCGAGTGCGTTCCACTCCGTAAACACCACCTACGGCAGTGAATGCTTACAGTTAAAAGATATTAACCAAGATCAAAAAATTGATGTGTTAGATGAAGTCATTGCTTCGCGCTTAGAAACTCGCAGAATGGCGGCCTATAAAGGGGCAACCACGGAGTTTCGTAAAGAGGAAGGTATTACTTTTAATCCGCAAACCAAACAGTTGTATATTGGGATGTCAGAAATCGCACTCGGTATGGAAGACCACTCGGAGAAAGGCTTTGATAACGACCAGTATGACCTAGGCGGGAGCAATCACATACAGCTGGCCCACAACCCATGTGGCGGCGTCTATCAGTTGGATATGAAAACAGATGCAGGAATGCAGTCGGATTATGTTGCCCAAACGATGCGAGGTTTGATTGCGGGAACACCTAAAAACTATCCGCAGGGCGCCCTCTATGCTGCAAATCAGTGTGATATTGATGGACTCGCCAATCCAGACAACCTGAGCTTTTTAGACGATTCTAATTCACTCATCATCGCCGAGGACTCTGACCTGCATGAAAACAACTTTGTCTGGTCTTACGATGTTTATCGACAGAATTTAACCCGAATTTACAGTGCGCCCCTAGATGCCGAAAACAGTTCGCCATTCTGGCATAAAGAGGTCAATGGTTTTGGCTATCTCACCATCGTCACACAACATCCGCTTAAAAAACAGCAAGTAGACCCGTCTCTAAAAGAATCACAAGCGGGTTATATTGGGCCGTTTAAGCTTCCGTAACCTTTTCAAAACTCAACAGGCCTGGTTACATATAACAACCAGCCTGTCACTTTTCAATGCCCTTTGCATAATTCACCTTCCTGACATTACTTTGTCACACCTCCGTTATATTTACTTCATTCAACCAACATCTAATCAACATCCTCCTGCAACAAAGTTTTCTTAAGATAATCCATACCAAATACTGGTGAAACCCCAAGTAAAAAAAGGAATTTTATAATGAAACTTAAGACTTTAAATTTAGCCATGCTAATGGCCTTATCCGCATCAACTTTATCGCTAACGGGCTGTGGTGGTGAAGATGGTGTTGATGGTATTGATAGCTCTACTGGTATTGGCTTAACTGACATACAAGTAAGCTTTGCACCTGTTGCTCTTCCCGTTGATAGCATTACAAAAAATGATATTCAATTCACAACGGAGGCTGAAGTCACTACTGCGACTCAAACAACAAACCTTCAAACAGTTGGCTACACTAAACTGATTGCAACGGGCGAAACTAATAACGGTGAAACATTTGGCGCTGTAAAAAATTACTTAGGAAACCCTATCCAGTTTGCAGACACCTCTGAATACATCTGCAACGGAACCAATGACGGTGTAGGTTCTGGCCTTGATCACTTCTCAATTCTAGAGCAAGGTGACAATCTTTACATGATTTCACAGTTTGAATGTCAAATTGGTGCTATGTATATGAGTAAATTAGATCAAGATAGCACTACTGGTGCACTATCGGTTGCCGCTAATAGCTTAAAGTTCATTGATCAGTCTCCTGAATTTGGGGGCTTTGTTCACTGTGCAGGTCAAACGACGCCATGGAATTCACATCTTGGCTCAGAAGAATATGAAACCGATGCTCGCATGGTTGAAGCTGATGCTGACATTTCAGGTATCACGGGTGACAAATACTATGATGAAACCGCTATGTTCTGGAGCACTGACAGCAGCAAGGATGACGCTACCAAGCTAAACCCTTATTACTATGGTTGGACACCAGAGGTTCAGGTTGATGGTAGTACGGATGCTATCACCTATATGAAACATTACTCAATGGGTCGCTTCTCTCACGAACTCGCTTATGTGATGCCTGATCAAAAAACGGTTTATTTATCAGATGATGGTGAAAACGTTGGACTATTCATGTTTGTTGCAGATACGGCAGGTGATTTATCTGTGGGTACACTCTATGCCGCAAAATGGAACCAAGTTTCTGACGCAGGCTTAGGTAATGCGGTAATGACTTGGATTGACTTAGGTCATACCGATAGCGCATCAATTCGTGCAATTTTAGACCCTGACACGGATATCACAACAAACGATGCGCCTAAGTTCTCTGATATTTTTGCAACTGAAACGCCTAACCCAGACGGCTCTTGTCCGACGCTAACAGCGGTTAACACTTCCGCTGGAAATGAGTGTTTACAAGTAGCTGACATTAACAATGACACATTCATTGATGCGGCTGACGAAGTAATCGCTTCACGCTTAGAAACTCGACGTTATGCAGCAATGCAAGGTGCAACGACTGAATTCCGTAAGGAAGAAGGGATTACTTTTAACGCTCGTGATAATAAGCTATATGTTGCCATGTCTGAAGTGGCTCGCGGCATGGAAGACAACATGAAGAATGGTGCTCCCGAGACCAAATACGACTTAGGTGGTAACAACGACATTAAACTAGATTACAACAAATGTGGTGGTGTATATGAGTTAGATCTAGCGGCAGATAGTACGATTGGCTCTGCTTATGTTGCATACAGCATGAAAGGTTTAATTGCTGGTACGCCAACAGATTACTCAGCTAACGCAGTACTTTCTGCAAACAGCTGTGATGTTAATGGAATCTCAATGCCTGACAACGTGACTTTCCTAGAAGGTTCTGACGTACTGGTTATTGGCGAAGATTCAAGCCTTCATGAAAACAACATGATGTGGTCTTATAACATTAAAGATAAATCTCTAACCCGTATCTTTACAACGCCTCTAGGCGCTGAAACTACCTCTCCTTTCTGGCACAAAGATGTCAATGGGTTTAGCTACATGACAACCGTTACTCAGCATCCTGATATTGGTACAGTACAAAATGGTGAAACTGAAACGGGTGTTATTGGGACATTTAATTTCAACTAATCGTTGAATAGAAAATTCCACATATGGGGGGCTTCAAGCCCCCCTTTGTTAGGTTATTTTTAACAAAGCTAATAGCAATTCACCCCAAGTTTTTTGGTAAGCCAACCAATCAAAACGGGTTTACCAAAAAACTTGAAAAACTGAACTTATAAAGGACTTTAAATGACTATGAAACACATCTCTTTACTATCTTTTACTTCAACTTTAATAACAGCGACTCTTTTGACAGGCTGTAATGATGCTAACAACGTGTCTTCGTCCAGCCCGACAAAAGACTATTCAATCGCGCACCCGGTTACAGTCAATTTACTCAATAGGCACATAGTCAATAATGATGCCGCTTATATTCCGGCTCAGTGTTATACCAAAACAGCAGGTAAAGACGACAAAATACATAACCCTTGTTTCAGCTGTCACACCGAAGGACTGGCGCCCAATTACATTAACGATTCCGCTTTTCAGATGGAGTACGATTTCCGAACTTACAGCCGAACCAATCGGTGGAGCAACCTGTTTAAAGACCGCAGTGTCGACGTAGCAAAAATCAGCGATGCAGAAATCTTAAACTATGTAAGAACTTCCAACTACATTAATGAAAAAGACGAGATTACCCTCGCCAATCGCCTTGCCAAGGTACCTGAACAATGGGATGTAAATCAAGACGGCAAGTGGAATGGCTATACTCCAGACAGTTACTTTAATTTCGACCAGGAAGGCTTTGATGTTGCTCCTGACCAGCAGGATACAGGCTGGAGAGCATTTGCATATGCACCATTTTTTGGAACTTTCTGGCCAACAAACGGCAGTACCAATGATGTGATTATCCGTTTACCAGAGACAATGCGTCAGGATGACTCTGGTAACTATTCACGCCAGATATATAAGTTGAACTTGGCTATTGTTGAAGCGATGATTACCCGCAAAAATATCGCTATCAGCAACACCGATGAAAAACGTTACCAAGTTGACCTGAATCGTAATGGCGTGCTAGACAATAGCACGGCCGTCATTTACAACTGGGCACCGACAGAAGGCAAGCAGATGTCTTACGTCGGCATGGCTAAAACCTTACAGCAACAAAACAAACTGCATTTAGCCGCCGGACTTTATCCAGAAGGCACAGAGTTTTTGCACAGCGTGCGTTATATTGATCAAAAAGAAAATGGCGGCATTCAACTTGCAGACCGTCTGAAAGAACTACGTTATGCTAAAAAAACGTCTTGGAATAAGTATTCACAACTTTATAACGCCGCTATGGGTGAAGAATTTGAATCAACACAATTTCCAGATCGATTACGTAGGGTGATTGGAAACAGTGAAGAAGGCGTAATTAACGGTTTAGGCTGGACCTATCAGGGCTTTATTGAAGACCAGAATGGAAACTTGCGACCACAAAGTTTTGAAGAATCGATGTACTGTATCGGTTGTCATTCAGGTTTAGGTGCCACAACAGACAGTAGCTTTGCTTTTGCACGCAAACTGGGCAGTGAACAGCATCAGGCAGGTTGGTTTCATTGGACCCAAAGAGGCTTACACGGTGTACCTGAACCTAAATTTCCTGATGGAAGCTGGCAATATACCGAATACCTCTTACAAAACCACTCTGCGAACGAGTTCCGCAATAACGAAGAAGTCATTGCCAAATTCTTTAATGCAGATGGCAGTGTCAAAAATGCAGAAATAGACATCTTACATAATGACATAGGACATCTACTGCTCCCCTCTCCAGAGCGCGCGCTAACACTCAACAAAGCCTATAAAGTGATTGTTGATGAGCAAAGTTACATCTATGGTCGAGATGCCCATGTGAAGCCCGTAACAACAAGCTGGGATATTGTACCCATTGATGAAAAGACCGGAATTAAAAGCCCGGTAATTCATAATTAACCAGATTGGAAAGGCCGATTCAAATTTACACGGTAATTACTTGCTTTTTAAGATGAAACTAGGCATAATTCTACCTCTTATTTTTCGTAGTGGGTTTTCCATTGCATAAGATATAGAAATATTCGAATATTTTTAATATATAAAAACCTTTGATTTATTGAACTTTTCATAAAATCAAATGTTTTAAGAACCTTATAAGGGATTGTGAAATGTCTAAAGTATGCCAAGTAACAGGAAAACGTCCTGTAGTCGGTAACAATGTTTCCCACTCTCACCGTAAAACACGTCGTCGTTTCTTACCAAACTTGCAATCGCATCGTTTTTGGTTAGAAGCTGAGAGCCGTTTTGTTAAGTTACGTGTAACTGCTTCAGCTATGCGTACTATTGATAAAAATGGTATTGACTCTGTAATCGCTGAGATGCGTTTACGTGGTGAGAAAGTCTAGGAGACTGCAATGCGCGATAAAATTAAATTACAGTCAACTGAATCTCCTTATTTTTATACAACTGATAAAAATAAGAAGAACATGGCTGGGAAATTTGAAATCAAGAAGTTCGATCCAGTGGTTCGTAAACACGTCTTGTTCAAAGAAGCTAAAATCAAGTAAGTCTTATCCAGATGAGCTTGATAAAACCTGGTTCAAAAGACCGGGTTTTTTATGCCTAGAGAAAAGTAAAAGAGAGATTTCTCTAAACACTCTCAGTCATAGAAGGCTCTATTTAAAAGCTTCAACCACAACTCTGTTACGCCCACGTTCTTTTGCCTGATACATTAAGTCATCGGCCAATTTATACACGGTATCACTACTCAAGTGATGGTCTGGCGACAATAGGATTGCGCCGATAGAAATGGTTACTACCCCATCAACCCCTTCTTTGTTTTGAATACCTAACGCTTTAATGGCCGCATCAAGACTGTTCAGGAACTGATTGACATGCTCTAAATCTACTTCATTTAGAATCATTCCAAACTCCTCACCCCCTAGCCTAAAAACCATGTCTTGAGGACGTCTTAAACTCTCTTGCAGTAGATGAGAGACCTTTTGCAAAGCAACATCCCCCTGCTGATGCCCATAGCGGTCATTCAATTTTTTAAAGAAATCGATATCAGCCATAGCAAACACAAAGGGTTTCTCTTCACGCTGGGCTCGTTTAATTTCACGTTCAAATACTTCGGTAAAATAACGTCGATTATATAATCCCGTTAAAGCATCACGAATACTTAACTCTTCCGCTTGCTTACGATCCGTTAAGTCTTCACGGGTAATTGTTATCTTTTGAAGTTTTCCAAATCGAATTTCAGGAATAGCCGTTAAATTAACGTAATACAATGAACCATCTTTTCGACACCCTTCTACTTCCCCCTGCCAAGTCTCTCCCATGACAACTCTGCGATAAATCTTATTATATTCTTCATCAGGCATGACAGAACTCTTGGTGATACTAGAATTTTTACCAATCAATTCCTGTTTGTCATAACCACTTAACTCTGCAAAACTATCACTCACCCAAATAAGATTGCCTTTATTATCCGTTACAGTCGCTAAACTCAACTCATTCACTGTATCAATATAAGATTGCAACATAACCTTTGAACGATGTACTGCGAGCATCCACACCAACAAGAGAACTAACATCGCCAACAAAACCCAGCCCACCATAGACAACCAATGAGGTAACTCTGTCAGCACATTTAACTGAATCCAATGGTCATAAATTTTCTGGCGTTGTTCATTTGTAATACGCGCAAGCGTTTTTTCAAGAATAGAATATAAAAGTGGATTGTCTTGTTGCACACCGATTGCTAATTCAAATCGTTTTTTCGACTGTCCAATAATAAGCAGTCCATCCAAGCCTTCTTGTTTAATGACATAGTTAATGGCGGCTAAGTTGCCCGAAGAACCAATTGCTCGCCCCTCCAAGATCGCAATCAAACCTTCCCTGACTGAATCAACCAGCAATAAATTCACATCTGGGTTAAATTGAGTAAGACTTTCATGCGGCCAAGAATGTTTAATAACAGCAACCGTTTGATCATTTAACTGATCATAATCATCGATGTAACCCAATTCCTCATTGGCCGCCAAGACCATTGGAAAAGAGAGGTAAGGCAGGGTAAAATTCAAGTACTTTCTATTGCTTGGCGTTGCAACAGCACAGGACAAAACATCTAATTCTCCGACCTGCGCCATTTCTGTAATTTCTAACCAAGACTTATCCCGTACAGGTTCAAACTCGATGCCCAGCATCGTGCCCATTAATTTAAAATATTCAGATGCCAAACCTTGATAGCCGCCAGTTTCATCGATATATTCAAAAGGCCTCCAGTCGAGATGCGTGCCAATTTTTATGACCGGGTGCTCTCTAAGGTAGGCGAGTTCTTCAGTAGAATACAGCGCTCGAGAGGCGTCAAAAACAAAGTTATTAACATTAATACTTTTCAATTGAGCGCTATTAATCAAGCCACTTTCTTTGGCATAGACGGCTGTTGCCAACAGTTTTATAGGTTCTATCTCGCCAATTCCCTGCTTGCCGGACTTAACATACTTTGTGGTCGCTTCAGCCTCGGCCAATAAGGCATCACGGGACTTTTTGACCTCAAAATTCTGTAAAATGAAATCAACCGTCTCTTGTTGATGATGAATGGCATACTCCCATCCGGCAACAGTCGCGTCACGAAAACGAGCCACTTCACTTGGCAATAATTCCGCTTTGTGTTGATGGGTAAAAATCAAATCCCCATAGGATTGGATGCCAAAGGCTTTGGGGTCCAGAATAAAGAAAGGTGTCTTAGACTGATTTAAACGATAAGGCTCATTGGTAAAGTAAGCGGCATAAAAGTCTACCTTGTGGTCGATAAAGTTTTGTAAATTTCCAGTGGAAGACATCTCCTTAATAGGTTGATCGACAATAGCGGATGCCTTTTCAATCAAGGCTTTGATTTGCAAATTACCGAAATGCATCACTGTTTTATCTGAAAACTGCGCGAGATCGGTAATGGGCTCATGTGACAACAATACCATTGGCGAAAACTGAAAAGAGGCCATGACTAACTTAATCGGTGCGCCTTTTGCATAGTCGGCAACAATAGAGCTATAACCCACGCCAAAATCAGCTCTTTTAGAAACTACTTCGTTCAGAACGGAAAGCCCAGGATGCCAAGACTTAATCTTAACGTCCAAACCGACATCGCGATAATAACCTTGTTGAAGTGCGGCATAAAAGCCTGCGAATTGAAACTGGTGATTCCAGTTAAGCTGGACACTGACGGGTGTTAATTCTTGGAGTTTTGATTTCGTCGGAGAGGGCGGTGCAGAGACGCTTGAAGCCGAGAATACTTGAAATGGAGAAATCAAAAAAATCGAACCACTAATCAATCCAATTAGGGACGTTTTAAAGGCAGAATATCGACATTTATTACTAAGCATTTTACGATTATATCGCCATCAACTTGTAAGTCCACCTTTCTCACAATATTACGTAAACTTAAAGTGTCGCAAAGCCCCTGACCAATAACGTATTCACTTAACTTAACCCCATCGCAGTTTTCCGACAGAGGTTTGATCGTTTGTTTACAATATCGTCCAATACCCCTATCTAACTTATTTTATTCACAGAGAGAATTCATTTATGCCAGAGTTGCCGGAAGTAGAAACCACTCGCAAGGGCATTCAGCCTAAAGTCGACCAACAAACCATCACCGCTTTTGTCATTCGTGATGGGCGTTTACGTTGGCCAGTTGAAACACACTTGCAAAACACATTACCAGGCCTGGTGGTTTTATCGGTGCAACGACGTGGAAAATACATTCTGTTAAACACTCAAAAAGGCACTCTATTAATCCATCTCGGTATGTCTGGTAACTTGCGCGTATTACCGACGGATACGGAAGTCCAAAAACATGACCATATTGATATTGAGTTTGCGAATGGTTATCTATTGCGTCTGAACGATCCAAGGCGTTTTGGCTCGGTACTGTGGCATGATGTCAGTTTAGGTCCTGTTGAAAACCATAAACTATTAGCGAAACTCGCCCCAGAACCTTTAACGGACGACTTTAACGGGGCTTACTTCTATGAAAAAACTCGTAACCGAAAAGTGGCTATTAAAACCCTGGTGATGAATAGCCATGTAGTCGTCGGTGCGGGAAATATCTATGCTAATGAATCGCTGTTTATGAGTCGTATTCATCCACAAACTCAAGCTAGCTTACTCACCCAAAAGCAATGTGATTTATTAGTGGAGAATATTAAATCCGTGTTAATTGCCGCGATTAAACAAGGTGGCACGACCCTGAAAGATTTTTTATCGCCTGATGGCAAGCCCGGCTATTTTGTGCAACAGTTGAAGGTCTATGGCCAAGCGGGTCAACCCTGTCAAACGTGTAGCACTCCAATTGAACGTATTATGCTGAATCAGCGTGCCACCTACTTCTGTTCACAGTGCCAACCCTTTATAAAACCTAAACCTCCTTCCGCACAAAAGAGTCGCTAACCCACACTAGCTTTTTATTTTGGTAGGAATTATATAGACTATAATGAAAATTACGAATAGTCTATAACGATTGAATAACTGTTTTTTTTGCATAGAGGGATAGAGCATGCAGTGGTTTAAGCAAGAGAGTCAACAAATCATCGCCGCTTTCAAAAGCCACCCCGAAAACGGCTTAGATGAATCGCAAATTTCGGCTGCGCGTCAACAGTTTGGCTACAATGACATTGTACAAGTTAAACGCGCCTCCGCCCTATGGATGTTCGCTCGCCAGTTTAAAAACCCACTCCTTATTATCTTAACGTTCGGTGCCTTACTCTCTTTTGTAACCTCACACTTTATCGATGCCATTGCCATCACCCTTATTATTCTGATTAACGCGATCATCAGCTTCGGACAGGAGTATAAAGCACAAAAATCCATCGACGCCCTCAAGCAGATGGCCGCCCCCAGGACCATCGTTTTACGCTCGCATAAATGGCAATCACTACCGGCAATTGAACTCGTGCCAGGAGATATCGTTAGACTGGATGCAGGGAGCATTGTACCGGCCGATTTAAGACTACTTGAAACCCAGCGACTAAAAATTGACGAGTCGGCCTTAACCGGCGAATCTGAACCCGTTGGCAAACATAACGTAGCCATGCCACAAGATGACTTACCAATTGCTGACCAGCTCAATATGGCCTTTATGAGTACTGCCGTTACTGAAGGCCAAGGTTTTGGCATTGTCATTGGCACAGGCATGCAAACTGAAGTGGGTAAAATCGCTCATCTAATGCAAAGCGCTGCCACCTCTTTAACCCCTCTCCAACAAAGAATGCACCGCCTTTCCAAGGTATTGATCATGGCGGCTCTTTTAGTGGTCATGGTGGTGATTAGCATTGGCTTAATGCACGGCATGAGCTGGTCGATACTAATGACAACTGGTATTTCGTTGGCTGTAGCCGCCACGCCAGAAGGCTTAATGACTATTTTGACCATTGTTTTGACCCTCGGCGCCACACGTATGATGCAAAACAACGGTTTGGTTCGCCAATTAGCATCGGTGGAAACCTTGGGTTCCACGTCCATTATCTGCTCTGATAAAACCGGCACTCTCACGCAAAATAAAATGCAAGTGACACAACTGTGGACGGGCGGAAATTACTATCATTTGGAAGGTCAAGGTTATGAACCTGTCGGCCAATTTTTAGACCACAATAAGACCCCGACCTCCCATAAAGATATTCTTCATCTAGAACACATGGTGACCATGTCTGTATTGTGTAACGAGGCTGAATTGGTTGAAAACGATCATAAATACAGTGTCATAGGCTCTCCAACCGAAGGTGCTATTTTAGTGGCTGCAGCCAAGACGGGCATGACCAAAACCTTAGCTTTGACACAATTTGAAGAGGTGCAAAGCTTTCCTTTTGACTCCAAACGCAAGCTGATGAGTCTTATCGTAAAAGATCAACAAGGACAGCACTGGCTAATCGTCAAAGGCGCGCCAGATATCATGATTCAAAACAGTGAGGCGGTACAACTGCATGACAAACTGGGAGATATGCTCAACAACAAACTCCAAATTGAAGCGGTCGTAGAACACTTTGCAGCTCAAGCATTACGCACCTTAGCCATTGGCTATCGCAAGTTACACGAGGACGATTTGCAACGCCCATATAACGAATTAGAAACCGATCTAACACTCACTGGTATCTACGGTATTATCGATCCTCCGCGTCCTGAAGCCATCAAAGCGGTGGCCTCTTGCCATTCTGCAGGCATTCGAGTCTCGATGATTACCGGAGATCATGCCATTACAGCCAAAGCGATCGCTTTACAAATGGGCATCATCGATGATACTGAAGCACCTGTATTAGATGGAAAAACTATAAACCTTATGTCGGATGATGAACTTTATGATCAGGTAGAAAGCACCTCAGTATTTGCACGAGTCACACCAGAACACAAACTACGTATTGTGCAAGCACTGCAAAAACACAATCATGTGGTTGCCATGACAGGCGATGGCGTCAATGACGCTCCTGCATTACGGACTGCGGATATGGGGATTGCTATGGGCATAACCGGTACAGGCGTTTCAAAAGAGTCGGCCGACTTAATCTTACTTGATGACAACTTTGCCACCATTGTTGAAGCGGTCAAAGAAGGTCGGCGCATTTATGACAATATTCGCAAATTCATTCGTCAAGATTTAACCACGAATGTCGGTGAAGTTTCGGCACTATTGTTTGCATTTATCTTGGTGATTGAAGAACCCCTATTGACGCTCGCCCCCTTAATGATTTTATGGATTAACTTGATTAGTGATGGTTTACCCTCGCTAGCATTAGGGGTCGATGGCGCAGAGGATAATGTAATGAATCGCTCTCCGCGTGCTAAAAACGAGAGCTTCTTTTCTGGACGATTAGGCCATACTATTTTGATTCGTGGTTTGATTATGGGAGGTGTGACTTACGTCATGTTTATGTATGCCATAAACATTGGACTGGAGATGGCTTATGCTCAAACGTTAGCCTTTATGACCCTTATATTTGGTCAGCTAGTCCAGGTGTTTGACAGCCGTACCATCACCAATATTTACCGCCGCAATCCATTTAGTAACCGCCCATTGTTGTTAGCTGTAGCAGGCTCTGGATTACTCTCCATTATGATGGTTTATGCCCCATTTGGTAATTTACTATTGGGCACCTCACCCTTAAGTGCAGAGCATCTGGGATTAGCTTTTTTGGTGGGCTGCTTACCCGTCTTACTGATCTCCGCAGTGAATGATATCTTCAAGTTGAAGTGGCTGTGAAGCCTTGAGCACACGACGTGTTTTTGCAGGCAATGGCAAAACAGGGGATTGGGGTTAAGCTTACTCGGCCACGGCAACCGATTTAATGAGTGCAAAAACCGACAAGCCAATCTGCAAATTAAGCCGTTGTGCAGAATAATTGGTCACTTCAGAAAACAGTTTTTGGCCATCTTCTAACTGCAAACGTACCAATAAACGATTTTCACCCTCAGGAATCAATTCGGTCACTGTCGCTTGCAAATGATTGATGATGCTTAAATCCTTTGGATTCGATAAAGCAATACTAACGTCACGCGCCACAACGCGAACCCGCACGGTAGCTTTGGAAAATACTGAGTTGTCGGACAACCAAAGCTTTTCAGTGCCCATTCGAATCGGCCGCATGCCTTCTTCAATTGCTTCGGGTTGGCCCACCAAAACCGAGACAGCTCCATGCTCATCAAATAATGGCGAATCGGCTCGTGCCAAAGCTTGCTGTAAGGTTTCTATGGTTTCAATCGACCCTTCATGCATGAAAACAATACGGTCTGCCAAACGTTCCACTTCGGCAGGTGTGTGGGTAATGTACAACAGGGGGATTTTATAGGCGTCTACCAACTCTTCTATCAAACTCAACATCTGTGACTTTGCGCGCCAATCTAAGGCCGACAAAGGCTCATCCATGCACAATAAATCGGGGCGACATAGCAATGCGCGTCCAATCGCTACACGTTGGCGTTCGCCACCAGATAAGAAGGTCACAGCACGATCCAATTTGTCGGCCACGCCAACGCGTGTGACAATTTCCATAAACTCACTGTCGCTGATTTTGGCGACTTTTTTAGGCAATCGTTTCAAGCCATACATCAAGTTTTGGCGCACCGTCATATGCGGAAACAGCGCGGCGTCCTGAAAGACAAAACCAATGTTACGCGCTTGAGGAGCTAATGTTTGCTGGTCATTTTGCCAAACCTGCCCATTTACCTCTAAGTGGCCTGACACTGACTCATCCAAACCACTAATCGCGCGCAACAAGCTACTTTTGCCACTGCCTGATCGTCCAAATAATACCGTCACGCCTTGTAGTGGCAGGGTAAACTCACCGCTATTGAGCTCAAAGCTCCCCAGTTTAAGCTTGAGATGGCCGTTCATTACAGCAGAGTTGTTAAACGTTTTTTGCATCTTACCCTATCTTTACGCCAAAACGACGGTTCAAACCGTAGACCAACATCAGTACCGTTAACGAGAAAATCAACATCATCGCCGACAAAATATGCGCTTGATCGTATTCCATACTTTCTACATGATCAAAAATAGCCAGCGATACCATACGCGTCTCTCCAGGTATATTTCCACCCACCATTAACACCACGCCAAACTCCCCCACGGTATGAGCAAATGTGAGCGTCGCCGCGACTAAAAAACCGCGTTGGGACAAGGGTACAACAATGGTGAAAAAACGATCCAGCACACTGGCTCGCATGGTCGCAGCCGCATCCAATAACTTTTGGGGGATGGCTTCAAAGGCGTGCATTAATGGCTGCACGGCAAAGGGTAGCGAGTAAAATACGGAGGCCACCACCAGACCAGTTTTACTAAAAGTCAGTTGGCCTTCAAACCCAAACCAACGGAGCACTTCCGCCACCTGGCCTGTTGGGTTAAAGATAATCAATAGGTAAAAACCTAATACCGTTGGGGGCAAGACCAGTGGCAATGCAATCAAGGCTTCAAGTAAAACTTTATTGGAAGAGCGCATTTTTGCCATCCACCAAGCCAGAGGCGTCCCTAAAACAATAAGCACTACGGTGGTCATACTGGCGACTTCCAGTGTCAACCAAATGGGGCCTAAATTGATTTCAGTACCAAACAGTTCCAGCATTCAAATTCCTTACATCATCTTGTTGGATAGATTTATGGTCGTTTTTAATTCAAAACAACCCATTATAGCGATTCTTCGCGACCATTTTATCAGCACCCCGCTACGTTGCAGAACTCCGCAGTCTCAATGGTCCTTTATTTTAACGTACGCTGTAACCGTAACTTTTAATAATCTCTACCGCTTTTGGACTTTTCATAAATTGCATAAAGCCTTTCACAGCCACGTTATTCTGACCGCGTTTAGTCATAACGGCACCTTGATTAATCGATTTATATTCATGTTGCGGCACAATCCAATACTGACCTTTTTGATAAACGGGGGCTTTGCGGGTCTACAACTTGAGATAAGGCGATAAAACCAATTTCAGCATTTTTAGTGGCCACGTACTGAAAAGCATGTGCAATGCCGTCGCCATTCACCAATTTAGATGCTACGCCATCATATAAGCCTTTGGCCTTTAAAAAAGCCACGGCACGTTCACCATATGGGGCGGTTTTAGGGTTTGCAATAGCCAAATGCTTGAATTTGACGTCTTTCAAAACCTCTAACGCGTTTGCTTTAACGGGTAATGTAGAACTGTACAATACAATTTGGCCTTGTGCGTAGACAAAATAACTGTCGGCAATGCCCATACCATCTTCTATCGTTTTTAAAGGACGTTTCTCATCCGCTCCAAAATACGCATCAAATGGCGCACCATTTTTTATTTGAGCATACAACTTTCCAGTGGGCCCAAATGAGAATTTAATGTGATGACCCGATTCGGCCTCATAGGCTTTACCCACCACTTCGATCGTTTTCGTAAAATTTGAGGCGACCGCTATAGTCGCCGTTTGTGAAAAAACCAGAGGGCTGAATAAAAACCACGTCGCTAAGGTCAAAGTCCGTAATATTTTCTTCATCTCATTTCTCCATTATTCACTCAATAAATATATCAATATGAGCACCATGTACGTCTCAGGAAGACTCTATATTACGTTTTGTACATATCGACTTACATAAAAAAGGCAGCCTGCCTTTTTATAAATCGGTTCGTGCCTTTATTCAGTCCGACACCGCTAATAACACATGACTTGCTTTAAAAAGTGCACAACAGGGAGTGCCTATTTCAAGCCCCATCGCATGCAAACTCGAACCGGTAATAATCGCCGAGACCTTCTGTCCACTGGGTATTTCAATGGTGACATCGCTGTTAACAGCCCCCTGCTCAATGGCGCAGACGACACCACAAAACTGATTGCGAGCACTGGTTTTTAAGGTTTTATGCGCATTGGTATCTGGCGCCTCAATCAAAATGACCCAACTGGCTTTGACTAATGCGTAAGCGTCACAACCTACTTCCAAACCCAGGCGTTCAACACTGTCCGGGGTGATTTGCGCAACCACTTCGGTATGGTCGCCAATCGACAAAACCACCTCACTGTTGACGATCCCTTTGGAGATAGACTTAACGCACCCATTAAATAAATTTCGCGCGCTGGTTCTCATTGACACTTTCCTCATAATCTCTAACTGGCTTAAAACACCGGGTGAAAGATGTTCAAGCTCTCGCATCCAGTGCTGCATCTGTTCATTAAACAATTGAAAGGCGCGGACCAACTCTTCACCCGCCGGCGTCAAGCTCATTCCGCCCCCTCCGACACCGCCTTTCTGGGCAATCACCAATTCAGTCTCCGCCGCTAAGTTCATTGCCTCAACCGCTTGCCAAGCACCTTTATAACTCATACCACAGGCTTTGGCGGCCGCGGACAATGAACCTAAGTGGCCAATCTTGCTCAACAATAACAGACGACGCTGCCCCGAACGAGTTTGCTTACTGCCCATTAAAAAGGATTGTACTAATTGTTCTGGATGGGAAGTCAAATCGATAACACCTTCGCTACATATCGATTGCTATTCTAAGCAAAGACCCCACAACTGTCAACGGTCTGCTTTGGTCATTATTGGCAATGACTAAATGACGGCTAAGCCTAATTTAAATTATAAGCCTTTGCCTACACATCAGGATAGAGAGAAATATGAGGAGATTGTGCCGATTGAGAGACACACGTAGGAAATAGTGAAAGATTGACAAGTTAGCTAACTAAAGCGGTGCTATTGGGGTATAAAGGTCACATTCAGGATATATCCATTATCTAAGCTTAAATAATTGAATAAAATAGACGTAAGTGGTAATTTTATGACGAACACATTTTTGATAGGACACTCTACGATGCAACGAACGCTTACTCTTTATTTACAACCTTTAGCTCTCATGCTATTCGCCACTTTAGGGTTAAGTGGATGCAGTCATGATTCTAAAGACAATATAGAACAGTGGCCAACGAATAAAGAGTGTGATTTGCATGCCGAGAGTTGTACAGCCCAAATGGGAGAGTCAAAGGCGACCTTAAAAATCAGCCCACACCCGATTCCGATTGCACGACCTTTAGGGATTGAACTGGTATTGGAGAATCTTTCGGCTGAAAAGGTTGAACTCGATATTTCGGGCATTAATATGTATATGGGTTATAACCGTGTCACGCTCACACCCGCCCTAGAGCCTGGGCGTTATATTGGAACCTCTATGCTGGCATTCTGCACCAATGAAACCATGCAATGGCAGGTGACCTTGATGATTCACAAAGCCGATGGTTCCCAAATCCAAATCCCTTATCGTTTAGAAACCCGTAATCGATAGCTTTTGTAGAAAATAATGCTCGAGCCTCTGCCTGGATAAAAAGAGATCAAGGCAAAAAAGAGCATTTTTTATCTATCGTTTTGTCTTTAAAGCCTCACCCACCATCGGGTGCACAAACTCTGAAACATCACCGCCCAACACCGAAATCTCCTTAACCAAACTCGATGAAATAAACGCATACTGCTCTGAAGGGGTCATAAACATAGTCTCAATTTCAGGCGCTAGTTTACGATTCATGGAGGCCAATTGAAATTCATATTCAAAATCGGAGACAGCACGCAAGCCTCTCAACAAAACAGTGCCACCCACTTCATGCACAAAATCGACCAGCAAGCTGTCAAAGCCCATCACTTCTACATTTTCAAACTCGGCTAAAACCGTTTGTGCCAATTCAATACGCTCTGCTAAACTGAACAATGTCTGCTTATTACGGTTATCTGCCACAGCAATAATTAAGCGATCGTAAAATCGTGCTGCACGCTTTATAAGATCGGCATGACCTGCCGTAATGGGATCGAATGTCCCTGGATAAACTGCTGTAATACTCATGTAAGAGGTCACTCGTTAATAGGCTTAAACTCTGTGTCGTTCAAGCATAATGATTCATAGTTTGGATTTGGAGCTATGATAACCCGATTAAAAGGGGATTGCGATTGCTTTGGAAAAGGTTATCATTAAAGTTCATTCAAGATGATTCAGGGGAAAACTTATGGAAGCGCCTATACACAGTCTGAACGCACTTTTCGAACAACTCGGCCTGCCCAGCTCCGATAGTGAAATCCGAGCCTTTATTGAGTTGCACCAGCCTCTCACCCTTTCAATCTGTTTATCAGAAGCTGATTTCTGGAATCCATCACAAGCGGCTTTTTTGAGCGAAGCCATTGCTGAAGATGCCGATTGGGCAAGAGTTGTAGAAGAGTTAAATGTGCTATTACACGGTTAAGATGGCTTGCAATGGGTCAAATAGGATCTGCTAGAGTGTTCGACAGAAAAGTCCAAAACGCACCTGAGAGGTGCTTTTCTCGCGATGACAAATCCAATCCGCAGGTAGGATTGGCCACTCTAGCGACTTCTCTTGTTCTAGATACAACCAGGCCTGTTGGCTTTTAATTGTCCCACTTATAAACAACTTATCCACAGCTGACTGCATTAGACCTTGATTAAAAGGCGGATCTAAAAAGATAATATCAAACGGTTGTTCTACCGGCTGATCTAGCCACTGCAAACACTCCCCTTGAACCACCTGACCCGCCGTAGCACTTAAGGTTTTTAGATTGGTCTTTAACTGCAGAGCCACAGGCTTCGAAAGTTCTATAAAGGTGACTGACTTCGCGCCACGTGACAGGGCTTCAAAGCCCAAAGCGCCACTGCCGGCAAATAGATCTAAACAATGCGCACCCGCCACGTCAAACTGCAACCAATTAAAGAGCGTCTCTCTGACTCTATCCGACGTGGGACGCAACCCTTCCGCCATCAAGACGGGTAATTTACGTCCGCGCCAATCACCCCCAATAATGCGAACTTCACCCATAGCCGTCTGGCCAGGCCTGGTCACTTTGGAGTGAGCGGGGGCTTGAGAACGTTTTTGAGTCGGTTTTTTAGCCATAATTTGTTCTTTACGCAGAATTCAAATAATTCAGGAAATCATTCCACCAAACAAATTTCAGTCGGTGAAATGGTGATTTTCTGGGCCTTCAGTAAACGACCTAAGGTTTTTTTATAACTGGCTTTGCTGGCACGATAGGCTTGGAAAATCTCATCTGGAGAACTCTTATCCGTGATATTGGAAACACCGCCATTTTCCGCCAAATGCGCTAAAATCTTCTCACCCAACTCATCACGTGCCGCGGCGCCATGTCTTTGAATTCGTAAGTTGATACGATGATCAGAACGAATGCCTTTAATATAGCCTTTCAGTTTTTGCCCCATTCTTAGCGGCTGCAAAATATCTGAATTATGAACCAACCCTAAATGCGTGCCATTAATGACAGCCGTATAACCCATTTCACTGCGGCTCACCACCATTAAACTGACTTCTTGACCACTCTTGAAGTTATCGTTAATTTCATGCAGATGTAGACTCAATTTACTCGATGCGGCAATACGACCACTCAAATCGATATAGAGATAAACGCAATAGCCTCGACCTTCTTCCATCGGGACTCGTTGCTCCGCAAACGGCACCATCAAATCTTTAGGCATACCCCAATCCATAAAGGCACCGGTACGATTGACCTCTTTCACCGTCAAGTAAACTACCTGACCAACAGAAGCCATTGGCTTTTCGGTGGTGGCGACGAGACGATCTTGCGAATCTAAATGGATAAACACATCTAACATCTGCCCGACTGCGGCATTAGCAGGGACATAACGTAGAGGCAATAATATCTCACCTAACTCTCCGCCATCTACATACATCCCGAACTCAACTGACTTAACAATCTTGAGTTTATTCATTTGTCCGATATTAGCCATTTTAGTTACCTTGATGTAGGGGATTGCAGTATGTGACAAGCAATCTAAATTAGTGAACACAATTATAACCAGGCCTGGTCATTTTTGTTGAGATAACCATCTGATTATCAGAGTTGTCAGTCTTTATTTTGAATTTGACCAGGCCTGGTCATTTTATAAAGTCGATAGAATGGTTCACTTTAATAACGACTCTTCAATCGGATGGTAAAGGCTGGCGGCTTGAATCAAAGAGTTTGCGGTTAAGCTAGCAACCCCATAAACTTCTGTCTTCACACCATAGGCTTGATTGACCCTATCCAGTAACAGATCAAAATCGCCGTCGCCTGAAAGCAAAATCACCGTATTAACCTCTGGTGAAATTTCCATCACGTCAATGGTAATGCCCACATCCCAATCGCCTTTAGCCGAGCCATCTTTACGCTGAATATAAGGCTTCAGCTTGATTGAGAATCCCATCTGTTGTAAAGCATTTTGAAACTTACGCTGACCTGCATTATCACTGTCGATCGCATAGGCAGTCGCAGACACGATTTCGCCCTGCTGGCTTATACGCTGCCACAGTTTTTGATAATCGAACTGCCGACCATAGACCTGTCGAGTGGTGTAGTAGATGTTTTGTACATCGACGAAAATCGCTATTTTATTGACCGAATCTTTCTTCTCTGAACTTAAAATCATAGGAAAATCACTTCTTCGGATTGGGGAGTTGGTAAGTTGACTCTATAGCCCAACGCCATCATATAAGCCACTTGAAAGGACTATTAGAATCCACTTTATTCAATCATATTATCTGGATAAATCAT
This sequence comes from Thiomicrorhabdus sp., assembly GCA_006222135.1. Classification (GTDB taxonomy): domain Bacteria; phylum Pseudomonadota; class Gammaproteobacteria; order Thiomicrospirales; family Thiomicrospiraceae; genus Thiomicrorhabdus. The sequence goes on from VCMI01000035.1 coordinate 21,086, forward strand.
GTATCTCATGCATTATATGCTGAATAATGACTTTGCAGACATGACAAAATTGAAAGGCATTAGGAATCTACGATGGGTGCTCGGCATGGATTTGTAACATGGTTTCATGTGAAACATTCTGTTATCATAAATAACGGATGTTGAATTGAGTATGGAGCAATAAGGAGATTGACGACATAAGAAAGACTAAGGGGAGAGTTTTATTGAGTTTGACCAGGCCTGGTCAAACTCAATAAACGAAATAAATGCACCGATGTAACCTCGGAACATTATTCAGTTAGTTTATTTAACGCTTATTACCAGAAGATCTAGACTGACCTGGCTTTGCGTTTCTTCCGCCTCCGTTACCGCCTGCACCACTACGTCCACCGCCGCCAGAGTTACGACCACCAGCATTACCAGGACGTTGACCATCCTTATGCTCAACGCGGTTACGCTTAGGGCGATTCTCACGCTTTGCAGGTCTTAAATCCGTTTCAGGTAACTTATGAACTGGCTCAAATCCAGCCACGACCTGGCGTCTCAGTAACTCTTGCGTTAAACGCTCAATATCACCCAACTGCTTCATCTCATCAAAACAAACCAGTGAAATGGCCTCGCCTTTAGAACCGGCACGACCCGTACGACCAATACGGTGAACATAATCTTCCGGTACATCCGGCAGGTCAAAGTTAACCACATGCGGCAGTTGATCAATATCAATCCCACGTGCCGCAATATCCGTTGCAACCAATACCTGGATCTTATAATCTTTAAATTCCGCTAAGGCGCGTGTACGAGCACCCTGGCTTTTATTACCGTGAATCGCGGCGGCTTTAATGCCTGCCTTGTCTAATAATTTCGTCAGTTTGTTTGCGCCATGCTTGGTGCGAGAGAAAACCAACACTTGATCCCAAACATTCTCAGAGATCATGTGAATTAATAGAGCCGCTTTCTGTCCCTTATCAACTGGGATAATCCACTGATCGACTGACTTAACAGTCGTATTCGGTGCTGAAACTGAAATTTCTACAGGATTATTAACCAAACCTTTCGCTAATTGACGAATATCATTTGAGAAAGTCGCTGAGAACAATAAGTTCTGACGTTTTTTAGGCAAAAATGAGATGACTTTTTTAATGTCATTGATGAAACCCATGTCGAGCATGCGGTCCGCTTCATCCAAAATCAACATTTCTAATTGATCAAACTTAAGGGCATTTTGGCTATACAAATCTAAAAGACGACCCGGTGTTGCCACTAGAATATCAACGCCTCTACGCAGCTTCATCATCTGCGGGTTAATTTTAACGCCACCAAAAACTACGGTCGAAGTCAGCGGCAATTTACCACCGTAAGTCTCAACACTCGCGGCAACCTGAGCCGCCAACTCGCGAGTTGGTACAAGAATCAAAGCGCGAACTTTATTTGCTTGAGCAGGCTCACCTTTCATCAACAACTCTAAAAGCGGCAAGGTAAAACCAGCCGTTTTACCCGTTCCCGTTTGTGCGGCCGCCATGACATCCTTACCTTGAAGTACCGCAGGAATTGCCTGAGCCTGTATCGGTGACGGAGTATCGTATCCCTGACCAGCAACGGCTTCTAGAAGCGGAGCTGACAAACCTAGGTCGGTAAATTTCATAAAGTGTTCTCTTTTATTTCTGTGTAAGGATGTGTTTTTAAACAACAAGCCGGCTAGCTTACAGCAAACCGCCTTTTTTCTCCATCTTTACCGACTATTTTCGTTATGAATATAATCCGTTTTATGCGTACCCTGAAAGGTATAATTTAGACACTTTCATCAAACAAAATAGTGGTTAAAAATGAATATCTGGGTAGACGCCGATGCTTGTCCTGTGGTGATAAAAGACATTATCTTTAAGGCCGCTAATCGTACGCAAACGACCACCATCTTTGTGGCCAATCACACTATAAGTATTCCGCCATCACGTTACATCAGCTTTTTGCAGGTTGGCCAAGGATTTGATGTGGCGGATGATGAAATTGTTAAACGCTTAGCACCTGGAGATTTGGTTATTACCAGCGACATTCCATTCGCCGATGAAGTGATTACCAAAGGGGGCTATGCACTCAGCTCACGGGGCGAGCTTTTTACTGCAGAGAATATTAAACCGAAACTTAATATGCGCGATTTTATGGAAAGTATGCGCTCAAGCGGCATTCAAACAGGCGGCCCTGCGGCCATGAGCCAAGCGGATCGACAGGCTTTTGCCAATCAATTAGATCGGTATCTGACTTTAAATTCCAAAAGCCACTAACATTAAATACTTGAAAACGGCGCCTGCATAGACAAGAAATTCCTTAAATTTGTAACCATACCAACCAGGCCTGGTTAGCCCTCATTAAATTACTTACTACCCACCACTACAAACTCTGATCATGCGCATCTATACTTTACTATACAATAACTTTTAGATTAACGTGAACGAGTCAGCCTGACTTTCACCCCCCTTTAAAAGACTGAATCTTCAATGGCAAACCACGCTCAAAAGCCAACTCGTAAATGTCGATTCCTACCGAGGTTCATGCATTGATTTTTTACACTCGAAGACCTTGCTCCAACGTCCTTATACTTTGCATATTCAGCTTATTATCCAACCCATCCATTGCTGCAACTGACCCGACCAAATCAAATAAAGAAGTTTCAAGTTTTTCAACTTATAGCGGACAAAATTCACAAGACGGAACCATCGACGTGAATGCCACTGCGATTTATCGTAATTTCGGCAATAATAACGTTTTTCAAGACACCCTTATGGGTTTAGTCGAGACTCGGTACTTACAAAATGACTTCATGGTTGATTTAGGTGTTATCTATCAGAATCAAGACGATAAAGGTGTCTCGCTAAATCAGTTTTATGTCAGTGACTATCATAAAAAGTTCGATTATAAAGTCGGTAAATTTGTGACTAAGATGGGCGTACTCGATTACGCCAGCAGTATAAATTCTTTCAATCGACAGCGAACTGATTATTATGACGAACCTAATATCAATCTTCGTTCGATACCCGCTTGGATGGCACAAATCAACATGCATCCCAGTGAAGACTCTACTGTCAGTCTGATTTTTCAACCCTACGATAAGGACAACTCCTACTATTCGCAGAAAGCAACTCAGTTTAGTGTGGATTCACTGGTTCCCTTTTTGCTCACCAATACCAATGATGACACTTTAGATTACCTGGGAGAACAGTTGTTTGTACCCATTTATGAGAACGATGGAAAACCCGTAGCAGAACGCTATATTGAGAGTAAACAGCCTAATGTAGAAAACACCTTTAAGAATTCCACCATCGGAATGAACTTTGCAACCAATAAGCAAGATTATAGATATGGTCTCTTTGTGCTCATGGGGCTGTCAAAGAATCCGCTGATTAAGCTAGATGAAGAGTTTGTCGCGGCGGCGGCTAATTTAGATGAGGAAGATAGAGCGATTTATGTCGCGGATTATTTAGCACAAATCGACAATGAACCCATTAAATCTATTGAGTATTACCGTTACAATCAAATCGCGGGATATTATGAATCCAGTCTTGGCAGCTTTGGTTTGCGGGGAGAAATCAGTTTCCGTGACCGGTTTGCATTATTAAATGGCACCACCCCCCAGGTCAGCCTAGGCATAGGATTAGACCATCAAGGTGCCGTCTATAACAATCTTGAGCTTCAATACTTTAGCTTCCCAACTGAAGATTTATCAGCCTACTACGCGATATGGTCATTACAGTTTGATCCCTTTCGATTTGCAAACGGGAATCTGCAATTTAAGAACACACTCTCTTACGCGGCCATCAATAACTTTGATCTCGTTGCCTCTTTATCGCGGTTAACCTATACCTATTCCGAATACTCGTTAGGCTTGGAATATCTTGCGAATTCACGTCAAGAATATGCCCAAAACACGGCCTCTATTGTATTGAAAGCCATCTTTTGAAAACCTTATTCAAGTTATTATTACTCACCACTAGCATGATACTAAATGTATTACTCGTACAAAATGTGTCTATTATCGATACTGACGTTGAACATTTTTTCCCAAAAAAAATAACGGAAGCGGGTCATCAATCGGCGTCTATCACTGACAGTCGGTATTTATTTATCGCGAGTAAAGACGGCGCACTAGTTGAGCCTTTAGAAGACAAGCAACTGATTCAGAATCAAATCATGCTCCCCAACAACCCAGATGTGACCCTGGCGTTCTTTAATAAAACCGATCAAGCAGAGCTAATTGCCAATTTGCCGCCTGAAAGCTATATGGGCACCCCCATTGTCGGCAGCTTACTCTCGGATGAGTTCATGGATGGTATGCAGACTTATTTGTGGTTATTTATTCCTATTTTACTGCCACTAATCCTACTCATGACCTCTGCTCGCTATCTGCTCAATGTGGTAAATGAAGTACTGCTATTCTCCGTTTTAATCTTAGGTACCATTGTTTTTTGGCCGATACATTCAAGTCGTAAGTGCAACAGTTTTAATTTCCCAGAACACCTCATTAGGTGTTCTGAATCCTAAACACTTTCTTGGGCGATTGTTGAGCTTATCAACAACCCAATCAATTTCTTCCTGAGTTACTTTATCGAAGTCTGTTCCTTTTGGAAAGAATCGTCTTAACAATCCATTGGTATTTTCATTGGTTCCACGCTCCCAAGAAGAGTAAGGGTGGGCAAAATAAAAATCTGTCCCAAGCTCTTTTGCCATCGTTTGGTATTGTGAAAACTCTTTGCCATTATCTGAAGTTAATGAATGAACAGGCCTGTTTAAAGCTCGTAATTGCTCAATGATGACAGCGCTAACGATGTCTGACTTTCTCGTGTTAACTTTAATGAAGCGAGCGATTCTAGATGTTCGATCAACCATTGATACTAAGCTAGCGCTTGATGGAACTCCAAAAACAGTATCTAACTCCCAATCTCCAAGTCAGTCGTCGTGT
>VCMI01000036.1 GCA_006222135.1 Thiomicrorhabdus sp.
CTTCCGTTTATGCCATTCAATTTCAATTAGCACAACAGCTTAAAATCCTATGCGAAAGCTACCAGGCCTGGTTGATTATTAATGACGATATTCAACTTGCCAAAGACGTACAGGCACACGGTGTACATATCGGCAAGAATGACGCCGATATACAATCGGCTCGTTTGCTACTCGGCGCGGATGCCATTATTGGAGTCACCTGCTATAACGACTTACAACGTGCACAACAGATGCAAGACCTCGGTGCTGACTATGTGGCGTTTGGGCGTTTTCCTTCTGAGACTAAACCCCTGGCCCCTCAAGCGAACTTACAAACCCTGATTCAAGCCAAACAGGCTCTCAACATTCCCGTAGTCGCGATTGGAGGTATTAATCAACATAATGCGGCGCAACTCATCGCCACTGGCGTCGATTGCTTGGCGGTGATTCACGGCGTTTTTGGCCAACCAGATATTCAACAAGCGGCACAAGCCATACGCCAACAATTCTAAAGAGTAAATTTTGTAACGGCTTGAGCAGACCACGCTTGACTGAATCTTTGTTTACCCTGAAATTTACGCTAAGGTTTCTCTATTATTTACCCCATCATTCACGGTATAATTCCGCTCAATTATTTAACCTCTATTCCACCTTTAACCAGGTAAAGATTAAAAGGAACTCCCATGAGCAAATCTCACGATCTATTTGAAGCGGCACAAAAACATATCCCAGGTGGCGTAAACTCTCCGGTTAGAGCGTTTAAAGGCGTGGGGGGCGATCCAATCTTTTTTAAAGAAGCCAAAGGCGCTTATTTGATCGATGAAGACGATAAAACGTATATCGATTATGTCGGTTCATGGGGCCCTATGATTTTAGGCCACGCGCATCCTGATGTCATTAAAACGGTGCAAGAAACAGCTGAATCCGGCCTCTCATTTGGTGCACCCACTAAAATTGAAACCACAATGGCCGATCTTGTTTGTGATTTGATTCCCTCCATGGATATGGTGCGTATGGTTAGCTCGGGTACCGAAGCGACTATGACGGCAATCCGTTTAGCGCGTGGTTATACCGGTCGTGACAAAATCGTTAAATTTGAAGGCTGTTACCACGGTCACTCAGACTCGTTACTAGTCAAAGCCGGTTCAGGCGCAATGACATTAGGCGTACCCTCTTCGCCAGGCGTACCTGACGTTCTTGCTGAACTGACACTCACTTTAACGCACAATGATGCCGATGAAGTGCGTAAAGTCTTTGCCGAAATTGGTGATCAAATCGCTTGTATCATCGTAGAACCCGTGGCTGGTAATATGAATTGCATTCCACCAGAACCCGGTTTTTTAGAAGCGCTTCGTGAAGTATGTGATCAGTCGGGAGCGGTACTTATTTTTGACGAAGTCATGTGTGGTTTCCGTGTCGGTCTACAAGGTGCACAAGGACGTTACAATGTTGTACCTGACCTAACGACCTTTGGTAAAGTTATTGGTGGCGGCATGCCCGTCGGCGCCTTTGGTGGTAAACGTAAAGTGATGGAACAAATCTCACCACTTGGACCCATTTATCAAGCGGGTACTTTATCAGGCAACCCCATTGCCATGGCCGCAGGGTTAAAAACTCTAGAGTTAATTAGTGAACCTGGCTTTTTTGAACGCTTAGAAGCCAAAACTAAAAAATTGGTCGATGGTTTGCAAGCTGCGGCAGATGCCAACAAGATTCCATTCACCACCAATATGGTCGGCGGGATGTTTGGTTTCTTTTTCACCAAAGAGAAGAACATCACCCGTTTTGCGCAAGTAACAAAAGGCGATATGGATCGTTTCAAAGCTTTCTATCACGGTATGTTGCAAGAAGGCGTTTATTTGGCGCCATCTGCTTTTGAAACTGGATTTATCTCCATCCAACATAGCGATACTGACATAGAAAACACCATTGCGGCGGCAAGCCGTGTGATGGCAAAACTTTAAAAAACCGCTTAATTTAGCTATTATCAAAAAGGACTGAAAAGTCCTTTTTTTATGACGATTGTGCCCCCCTTCTCCCTATAACTAGATAGAACTGCCCTACAAATAAGTACTACAACCCATTAACATGTCAATAAACATGGTTTAATCTATAAATTGTTAAGTACCCTTTAGTAAAAGACGTTACTATTAAAAACTATACAAATATTATGGTTTCTATTTAAAATGCGTATTTCATACCGTTCTCTTTTTATTCTAATAGCGCTTTCCTTTGGCTTGTTATTTATTGGCTTCTATAGTCTTTCAAATTACTTTCAAGATCAAAATAATTTCAGTAATGTTTCCTCCAAATATCAAAAAACGAAAGCTGAAGAGCGTTTGAAGTTTATCCAAAGCTTTATGCACCATTATCCTATTACACTCCATGCGATTGCCGACAACCCCGAATTTCGTTTTTTGTAGCTGGAGAAGAAAATAGGCCTGTGGTAGAGAAACTGTTTGTAGCCATTAAAAAGTCAGTCGGCTCTATAATGCAAGTTCGTTACCTTGATATGCAGGGTAATGAAATAATCCGTATTGAGGGAACTTCTACCGGTCTTTCTAGCTTGCCTCAAAATAACTACGTCACGCCTATTAAAGATTTACAAAATAAATTTTCGCGCACCTATTTTCAATATTTTAGTAGATTGACGGAGGGAGAAATTGGCCTCTCTTTCTTTGAACTCAATAAAGAACATGGCAAAACAGTCGAGCCAAAAGAACCTATCGTCCGATTTGCACTGCCCATTTTTCAGGACCACCAACCTAAAGGGCTTTTAATTATAAATGTTTGTCTAAAAACCTTCTTTAAACAGCTTGGCAAAAGTGCTCTTTATAATATTCAACTCATAGACAACCAAGGCAGATTCATACTCCACCAGGATGTTAATAACAGCATAATGGGTGATAATTTTAATCATTATTCCATCATTGATGAATTTGGACTGGAGCAAGCAAATAACATTCTGAACAATGATGAGCATCTAACCGATCAGCTCTATAGCCTTGCTATTGACGGTGTTATTCACACCTTAAACGGCCAACAAAAACTCAAACTTATTTTACAACCCAAGTTTAAAAAACTTTCTGCGCTGGCCGAACATAACGCCAAGATAATGTATGGGTTGATGTTATTGACTGCTTTACTCATGTTAGCCCTCGCGGTTTGGTTATCGCGAGCCCCTGATACCTTAGTGAAAAAACTCTATCATAAAGTGCATTTCGATCAATTGACTCAGTTGCCTAATCGCACCAGTTTATTTGAAGATATGCAAAACAATAAAAGCAAGTTCATAGTTTTATTAAAAATAGATAATTTTAGACAGCTTAACAATGTTTATGGTTATTTGCTGGTGGATGAACTGATCATGGCGCTTGCCAAACGTTTAACAAACCTTGCTAAAGAACACCATTTTAAAACTTATAGGCTATCAACCAATTTATTCGCACTTACCCTTGATAAAGAGTGTGTTGATTTAGCAGATATCTTACTTACAATTCACCATAGAATTGAAGGTACGGCTTTGATTATCTCTGATGAATACCCCTTCAATATCAATATCACCTTAGGGGCGAGCAACCCTGATCAGATTAAGCAAATTAATCAAGTCTTGATTGATGCAGAAACCGCCTTAAGAACAGCACTCAATAATAAACAAGACTTCTACATTTTAGAACAAACTAACGATTTAGAATCACAATACAAACACAACATTAAAACCCTTCAAGTGATTCGTAATGCTTTGAAAAATGATCATGTACACTGCTTTTATCAGCCTATATACAACAACATGACACATAAAATTGATAAGTACGAAGTGTTAATGCGAATCAGTGATGAAGATGACGTCCTTTATCAACCCTATGCTTTTTTAGAGATTGCCAAATCCTCAAAATATTACCATCGTTTGACACGTGCGATGATTGAGCAATCTTTCGAATTTTTTAGTGGATACATTCAAGTCGTAAGTGCAACAGTTTTAATTTCCCAGCACACCTCATTAGGTGTTCTGAATCCTAAACACTTTCTTGGGCGATTGTTGAGCTTATCAACAACCCAATCAATTTCTTCCTGAGTTACTTTATCGAAGTCTGTTCCTTTTGGAAAGAATCGTCTTAACAATCCATTGGTATTTTCATTGGTTCCACGCTCCAGTMGWMGWGTAAGGGAGTCGTCGTGT
>VCMI01000197.1 GCA_006222135.1 Thiomicrorhabdus sp.
ACACGACGACTAGTCCCATTGTAGAGGAAGTCCTTTATCCGGCGATGGAAGACTTTCAAATTGATATAGTGATTGGGGATGGACCCGCTGCACAGAGTGTCAAAATAGATCTTCCACCTTTTACATTGGTCGGTGCTACCACGCGTGCAGGATTATTGACCTCTCCCTTACGAGATCGCTTTGGATTAGTGCAACGACTTGATTTTTATAGTCACGAAGAATTAACACAGATTATCAGTCGTTCTGCTAACATCTTAGGTATGCATTCGGAACATGACGGGGCACAAGAAATTGCTCGCCGTTCGCGTGGAACACCGCGTATTGCCAACCGACTTTTAAGACGTGTTAGGGATTATGCTCAGGTACGTGGAGATGGCATTATTACCGCAACTATAGCTGATTTAGCACTGAATTTATTAGAAGTCGATCCTCTTGGTCTCGATAAAATGGATAGACGTTTTCTAGAAACATTGATAGAAAAGTTTGAGGGTGGTCCCGTAGGTATTGATAGTATGGCGACAGCATTAGGCGAAGAAAGAGGTACAATCGAAGATGTTATTGAACCCTTTTTGGTGCAGCAAGGCTTCTTAATAAGAACCCCTCGAGGGCGAGTCGCAACGCCAAATGCTTATCGGCATTTAAATGTTATCCAACCAGAAGTTAATTAATCATTAATGATTTCTTAAGATAAATTATAAAACCAAGTTTTACGATTAAGGAAGGTCCATGAACGATAGTAATTTGATTGAAATTATATTGCACGCCAGTCCAGTGGTGCAGGCTGCAATGATTATATTGGCAGTAATGTCATTGGCATCCTGGTCGGTTGCTCTGGCTAAATCGGCACAGATTCGTAAATCAAAACGCATTGCAAAAGAGTTCGAAGAAACCTTCTTGGCCACTCAAGATTTACAGACGCTTTATTACCAGGTGGAAATGACTCATGAAGAGAGTCAAGGGTTATCGCATATTTTCATCGAAGGGTTTAAAGAGTTTGAAACCTTAAAAAGCAGGGTGTACAAGATGTATCGGATTTAATTGCAGGTGCTCAGCGCAGTATGCGAATCGCTTTTTCAAAAGAAGCAGACCGTTTAGAAAATAGGTTGACGTTACTGGCCACAGTGGGTTCTTCGGCTCCTTATATTGGTCTGTTTGGCACGGTCTGGGGGGTTATGCATGCATTTCAATCACTTGGGGATGTTCAACATGCCACTTTAGCGGCGGTTGCACCAGGGATTTCAGAAGCATTAATAGCGACAGCGATTGGTCTTTTTGCAGCGATTCCGGCGGTTATTTACTACAACCGTTTGAGTACTCAAGTTGATCGTCTTCTAGGTGAATACGAGAATTTTGCCGATGGACTTTTAACCATTCTGCAAAGACAAGCGCATAGCTTGAATAAAAAAGCTTAAGCCCACTACTGTTTATTGATTGGAACTAAAGATGCAAATCGGATTTCGAAGCCAACGACAAAAGAAACGTTTAATCGCAGAAATTAATGTGGTGCCTTATGTTGATGTTACCTTAGTATTGTTGATTATCTTCATGGTGACCGCGCCCATTGTGCAACAAGCCGTGACGGTGAACTTACCGCAAACGCCAGAGATCATTGATAAAAAACAGCAACAGCTAGATGATGAAACCACGCCTTTTGTCATTACCGTGACAGAGAATGGACGTTATAAAACTTCTGAGCAACCTGATATCGTGTTGGGTAATAAGGATTTAGAAAGTTTAGTCGCTGAAGTGATTGCTCGTTCACAGTTGAATCGTACACAAATGATTTACATTCAAGGTGATAAGGTAGCCCCTTATGGAAAGGTACTGCATCTATTTGTGTTATTAAAAGCTAATGGGGTTGGGAATGTTTCTTTGCTCACAGAGCCTGAAGGTGGTGATTCCTAATGCTTCGTTTTATTAAAAGACATCCAATCTCAGTTATTTTGGCGTTAATTCTACACATCGGTATTGGTGTGTTAATCACTCATGAATGGCAAGATTCAACCGAATCAAACAAAATAGCGGCACAAGGTGAAGAAGAGAGTGCTGTTCACCAAAACAGACAAAATAATCAGTTTGTTAAGATTGAGCCATTAAAAACCTTTGCGGTTGATTCCGCTTTAGTAAAACAACAAATTGAAAGAATTCAAGCTGTAGAATCGGCTAAAAAACGTGAGCAAGTAGAGTTAGCCGCTAAGACAGACAAAGAACGTCAGCGTCTCAAAGAACTTAAGTTACGCCAAAAAGAAGAGCAAGAAAAAGCTGAACAAGCGACAAAGCGCACGGCGGAGCAAATCCTTAAGACAGAAGCGGAACGTAAGAAAACCGAAGCAGAACGCAAGAAAACTGAAGAAGCTAAACGCTTAGCGAGCTTAGAGAAGAAAAAGGCTGACAGTGAACGCGCAAAAGCAGAGAAAGCTAAAAAAGCTAGTTTGCTAGCTGAGAAAGAACGTCAATTAGCGAATGAAAAAACGGCTCTCGCTCAAAAACAACGCCAAGTAGAGGAAGATAAAAGAAAGCCTTAGTCTTGGAGATTGCGCGTAAAGATAAAGAGAACAAAGCATTAGCCATCGAGGCTGAAAAAGCTAAAGCAACACAAGCCCAGGCTACTGCTGCTGCTGCTCTACAGCGCCAACTAGACGAAGAATCAGCGGCGCAACGAGCGACTCAAAAGCGTCAACAGTTGTTGTCATTACGTCAAACGTATATTTCATCTATTTCTGCTAAGGTGAAAGATAATTGGCGTACTCCGGCAAGAATCTCTCCTAAAGCTCAATGTGATTTACGAATTACACAGACGCCTACGGGGAATGTGACGAGTGTTAGGATTGTAAATTGTAATAGTCATGCATCTAAGCAATTTAAAGATGCGGCTGAGAAGGCTGTTTATCGATCAGAGCCTTTGCCTGCGCCACCCGTTAAAGAGTTATTCGAAAGAGTGATTACTTTTGAGTTTAAACCTTAATAATTTAGAGTTTAAAGTGAGTAATCCAAACCTTAGGTACTTAACCTAAAGCATTCATTATATTCAGATAATAAGAAGGCGAGAATGACCATTATAAATTTTAAGTTTGCCACTTTATTGGAACCCATAGCCCAAATTAGAAAGGTGTTATTGGTCTCCATTACGGCGTGTTCAATATCTCTGTTTAGCGTTTCAGCAATGGCTGAACTGACCATTGAAATCAGCGAAGGGTATGACAATGCCATACCCATAGCGATTGTTCCTTTTGGTTATGAAGTACAAAGCACTATGACTCCGGTTTCATCGAAAACAGTGGCTTCATCTCAATCTCCTGAAGATTTAGCGAAAATCATTGCTGCAGATTTACGCCGTAGTGGGCGTTTTAATCCACTTTCTAACGCTCAATTACCTGCTTTCCCGACTGACGTTGATGCACTTGATTATGAACAGTGGCGTACCCTTGATCTTGATAATCTATTGATGGGAAAATAATAGATGAAGGCAATGGTTTATATCAAATAGAGATGCGTTTTATGGATGTGTTGCGTAAAAATCAAGTGATAGGTAAGCGTTGGAATCACATTCCCAAATCCAACCTTCGTCAGATAGCACATCAGATGAGTGACTTAATTTATCAAGAGTTAACGGGTGTCAGGGGTGCATTTAATACACAAATTTCCTATGTTACGCTTACAAAGATTGAAGGTAAACGCCACTATACCCTTGAGGTAGCCGATTCGGATGGCTTTAATCCTCAGCCGATTTTAAAGTCTAACCAGCCGATTATGTCGCCGAGTTGGTCACCAGATGGTAAAAAGCTTGCCTATGTCTCTTTT
>VCMI01000037.1 GCA_006222135.1 Thiomicrorhabdus sp.
ACACGACGACTGATTCTTTCCAAAAGGAACAGACTTCGATAAAGTAACTCAGGAAGAAATTGATTGGGTTGTTGATAAGCTCAACAATCGCCCAAGAAAGTGTTTAGGATTCAGAACACCTAATGAGGTGTTCTGGGAAATTAAAACTGTTGCACTTACGACTTGAATGTATCAATAGTAATAACCACTCTATTCACCTGTCTATACAGACAATATTCAAATAAACACACACTCTAAAACAAGGTCGCTTTGTGGCATTTGACAATCTACTCTATTTCGCTTTTTTTATTGGTATTATCAGTGCGGCGTCCCTGCCTTTAGGCGCGCTTACGACATTAATTTGGACTCCGAGCGACCGATCAATTGCTTGGTTGATGGCATTTGGCGCCGGGGCTTTACTCTCTGCCGTCACCATTGATCTCTTTGCCCCAGCCGTCCGCTCAGGTATGTTTGTTCCCGCGGCAATCGGAGCCATTATTGGTAGCTTAATTTATTTAGCACTAAACCATCAGCTCAATCAGAAAGGGGGGTTTTTACGAAAAACAGCCACTACCATTCAATATTTTCGTAGCCGTCAAAAAAAGCACCAACGAGAGTTTTTTCAGTCTCTGAATAGAGTTCCACTGTTTCAAGAACTGCCCGATAATGAGCGTGCCCTCTTACTCAAACAGATCAAAATAGTCACTTACCCAGCGAATACTGTGCTCTATCACCACAGCGACATTCAAAACAGACTGTTTATCATACAAAAGGGTCAAATCAAACTACGTGATCCTAATTTCAATTTAAAAACCTTTATAGAATTATCAAGATTTGATGCCTTCGGGCGCATGGCTTTTTTTACCAGCCTACCTAATGCCACTTTGGCGCAGGCGCAAACGGATGTGACCCTGTGGGAGATTGACAGGGATGCCTTCAACACGGTATTAGCGAACACAACCATCTTGCCCGAAATCCTCGTGCAATATATGAAAAGCAGCACCGAGTTGGTTCACTATTTAAAGAGCCGTCACCAAATGTCTACGGCACAAATCAATGGGCACATTAAGGCTATCTGTCAGCTTATCGAAACCCAGCACCACCTCCCAACAACTCAAGAACAACCTAATTTACTGCCTTTAGCAATCAAACGTCTTGAAAGCACCCATCGATTTGAACTGTTTGGCGATTGCCATAAAGAAACTCACCCCATTATTGCTAATCGACTGCATTTACACACTCTCAGAGCAGGACAGGCTATTTTTAGCAATAAAAGCGATGCCGATAGACTTTATCTTTTAGAATCTGGTTCGGTCGAATTAATTGATCCCATGAAAAAACAGGAAGGGAATGGATTTTTACAGCCTGGAGATTATTTTGGTGGTATGGCTTTTGTAGTAGGCGGTCAACATGCCAGTTCAGCCGTTGCCAACACTGATATCACTTTTTGGATACTCGAAAAAGCCGACTTCTTAGAACTGTTAAATCAAGTGGACCCTTCACATTCCAAGTTAAAATCCTATTTAAAAACAGAGCATGTCCATCAATACCTAACCAAAGAACAACACCTACCGGAGAACAAGGCTCAACGTTGGGTTAATCAATCGGTCAAACACTTATTGCCTGGGCACCTACCTTCCCTGGCAGAGTTTTCACACCATCTTAACCAACACAAAGCGGCTTATATGGCGATCTGGTTAGGGATATTATTGGATGGTATTCCCGAGTCGTTAATGATTGGTTCACACATGACCGACGGCCATATGTTGAGCATGAGTTTACTGGCGGGGCTATTTCTCTCCAACTACCCTGAAGCACTGTCAAGTTCGGCGAGTATGCGTGAACAAGGCATCCCTTTTAAGAAGGTATTAATGGCCTGGACGCTTTTAATGGTACTAACAGGCATTGGCGCAGGAGTCGGTAGCATCGTTTTAGCAGGTGCGACACACACGACTTTTGCGCTGATTGGTGGCTTAGCGGCAGGCGCGATGCTGACCGTGATTGCTGAAACCATGCTGCCCGAAGCCTATGTTAAAGGTGGCTCTATTATTGGTTTTGTGACGCTGTTAGGGTTTTTAACCGCGGCCTCTTTCAAAGGCTTTGACACAATGTTATAAGTTTGATGATTTAAGATTTAAACTAAGATGACTATTTTGAAACAGAATCAAGTAATGAGAAGCCATGCATAACCCTCCCTTGAACATTAAGGTTCACAGTCAAATTTCTGAGATTTCTGCCGACGATTGGAACGCTCTATTAAGCGATAACAACCCTTTTATGCGCCACGAGTTTCTACACGCTTTAGAAGAACATCAATGTGTCTGCCCCAAGTTTGGTTGGATTCCCAAGCACCTCGGGGTGTATGAAAATAATATCTTGATTGGGGCTATGCCATTGTATGAAAAGCATAATAATTATGGTGAATTTGTATTTGACCAGGCCTGGTCTAATGCTTGGGAACAGGTGGGTTTGAATTATTATCCTAAGTTAGTGTCAGCAGCCCCCTATACGCCTGCTTTAGGAGATCGTCTATTAACGTCTAACGACTTAGACAAATCGAGACAAGCTTTGATTCAAGGTCAACTTACCGAAACCGTACAAAGACTCTGTCTCGAGCAGGAGCTCAGTGGTGCACATGTTCTATTTCCCAATAAATCCCAGCAGGCCTGGTTAACGGAACAACCTGAGTGGCTACACCGCCATGACTGCCAGTTCCACTGGTTTAATCAGAACTACCAGAATTTTGATGATTTCTTAGCCACGCTGAGCGCCAAGAAGCGTAAAAACATAAAACAAGAACGTAAGTCGGTTGCCAGCGCGGGCATTACTTTTAGAGTCCTCAATGGACTCACGGCAACCGAACAGGATTGGCAACAGTTTGCAGCCTTCTATCAAAAGACCTTTATTGAAAAATGGAGCACCCCCACTTTAAATGTCGATTTCTTTAAGGCCGTAGCCCAAGCACTGCCTTTACAGATAGTGTTAGTCTTAGCAGATCAAAATGATCAATGTATTGCAGGCTCGTTAATGTTCCGCTCGGAGACGCACTTGTATGGTCGCCATTGGGGTTGTCTTCAGGAAGTTAAGAATCTACACTTTGAAGCCTGTTTCTATCAAGGTATTGAGTATGCGATCGAAAATGGTTTACAGGTATTTGAACCGGGTGCTGGAGGCGAACATAAGATTGCCCGCGGATTTGTGCCCATAGCAATGCAATCGTCGCACTGGCTAAGGGTGAATCCATTCCCAGAAGGCATTGAACGTTTTATCTTAGAGGAAAAACAGGCGGTGGAAGAGTATGCGGCCGACTGCTTAAAGCACGCCCCCTATAAAGAGACCGACTGCTTTTACGAGTAGTCACCCCTCCGAATAGCTGTTAGCAGTTCAAAATATGATTTCTCTTATTCACTCCTTATGAAAGAGGTGTCATAAATGTAACCAGTCAAAAGTTGCCTGTTCACACTGAATACCGGTTTATTGAATCATTCCCCATCAACTTATGCTGATTGATGCCAAAAAGGCGAATCAATAGTGGGTGTACTCGGGCTCGCGGCCGTCCGTTCTGCCATAGGACCCGCTAAATAAGCGGAGCGACCTGCTTCGATGGCTTTGGCGAATGCTTGCCCCATAAGTACTGGATCATTGGCTTTCGCAACGGCCGTATTCAATAACACAGCGTCCACCCCCATCTCTAAGGCTTGCGTCGCATGGGATGGCAAACCAATCCCTGAGTCCACGATCATTGTCACGTCCGGAAAGCGGTCACGCATGGCTTGCAAGGCGTACGGGTTCAAAATCCCTTTACCTGTGCCGATCGGTGAACCCCAAGGCATTAACACCTCACACCCCAGCTCAACCAGATGACGGGCAATCACTAAATCATCAGTACAGTAAGGCAGTACTTTAAAACCTTCACCTAAGAGAATCTCGGTGGCTTTGACCAAAGCAATCGGGTCAGGTTGTAGATTATAGTCATCACCGACTAACTCAAGTTTAATCCAATCCGTTTGAAACAATTCACGACTCATTTGAGCCATATTGACGGCATCATTGACCGAATGACAACCCGCGGTATTCGGTAATAGATGTAATCCCAATGATTGAATCGACTCCCAGAAAGCCTGACCTCCTGACGCCTGTGGATTTTGGCGACTCAAAGAGAGTGTCACCACCTCAGCACCTGAGGCTTGAATCGCCTGCTGCATAACAGAGGGAGAGGGATACATCGAACTGCCTATCAATAAACGACTATTAAGTTTTGTTCCGTAGATGTTTAAGGCATCTTTTACATTGTGTTCATTACTCATAAATTCTTCTTTTATCTAAAATAGAACTAGCCACCTTGAATAGCGGAGATGACTTCAATCCGATTGTTTGGCGTTAAAATAAAATGCTCGTGTTCTGACTTTGGCAAGAATGTATCATTCACTAAAATCGCATAGGGCGGTTTGGCATCAAAACTTAAAATAGCCGCATTAATCGTACTGCCCTCGGCTATTTCATGCGCTTCATTGTTAATAAAATAATCACTTTTCACCTCCTAGGCTTTGCACTCAAGTTTTCAACCAGATTAGGCATTATCTGAGTGATGCTTATATCACTGATATTACCCTTTACTATATTCAGACATTGTTGCAGCATGACGGGCGCTAACAGATAACCATGCCTGAATAAGCCATTGACTGAAATAAGCTTATCTTTGACTATAATCTTTGGTTTGTTATCCAAATAAGCCGGACGTAGTCCAGATTCAATACTCAGGATTTCTGCTTCTGCAAAACCGCTGTGAACGCTAAAACAGGCCGACAATAATTCAAGCGTTGAACGCACCGTAGGATTACGACTATCTTCTGATTCAATTTGAGTCGCGCCGACCACAAACAGCCCATCACCTTTAGGTGCGATATAGATTGGATAACGCGGATGCATCAAACGAACAGGCCTGGTCAAATGCACATCAGGCGCTCTGATTCGAGCAACCTCGCCTCTAACCCCTCTTAACTTGCTTGTCCTTGAAGCGATATCGGAAGCGGCATCACAGACAGCTTCACTCAAAATAGCATCAGTTTGTGATCCCAAACCTCGGCAATCCAATATCCAGTCAAATGTGTCATTCACACCTGCATTCAAAAAGATTTCCAGTGGCTGGCCTTTGACTTGAAAACCACTTGCTGTAGATTCAACAGCCGTACTGTCAAACCAAAAAACATCGCTGTCATTCAAGGTAGTGGCCATGCTATTCAACAGTTGACGATTATCCAATTGGCCTTCATTTGGCAGATATAACGCTGATTTGAAATATTGGTTTAATCCAGGTTCTAACGCCTCCATTTCTGAATCAGAGAGGCGTTTATAATCACGGCCTTTTAAGCGGGATTTAAACTGATTTAAATCGCTCTTATCCTGCTCAAAGGCCACAATTAAACTGCCTTTTTGTTGGAAAAATACCGGCGTATCAACTTTCTTTAAAAAGGCCGGCCACAGCTCCAATGCCATTTCACCCAATTGCATAATTTCTTTTGAGCAGTCGGCCGACTCCGCCAGTGGTGCCAGCATAGCGGCGGCCAAATACGCCGCACTCTGTTGCCCCTCTTTAGAGTCTTTATCAAACAGGAAGACCTGATAGTCGTCCATTAACGAGATGGCCAACATTCTACCCATCAGCCCCGCACCCAAAATGGCAATAGGTGGCTTTTTTTCACCACGGTTTTCGCCGTTATTCGCATCTTGAGCTGGAAGCTCTGCAAAACGGGACCCGTCGGATTCAAACATCGCCAATTTAGACCTCTTTTTGATAGATTTCACTCCCTGAAGCTCTAAATTCCTTAGACTTTTCAATCATGCCCTCTTTAATACTCTCTAACGAAATTTCAGTTATCTGTCCAGCCTGAGCTTTAGCGGTTTCTTGTTCTGCGGCATATTCGCGGACTTCATAGGAGATTTTCATCGAACAGAATTTTGGCCCACACATCGAACAGAAATGGGCGACCTTACCGGATTCTTGCGGAATGGTTTCATCGTGATAAGAACGCGCGCGTTCAGGGTCAAGTCCCAAGTTAAATTGATCTTCCCAACGGAAGTCAAAACGGGCTTTGGATAAAGCATTGTCTCGAATCTGTGCACCTGGATGACCTTTTGCCAAATCACCCGCATGGGCGGCAATTTTATAGGTCATCAAACCTTCTTTGACATCCTCTTTGTTCGGTAGACCCAAGTGTTCCTTTGGTGTGACATAGCACAACATAGCACAACCATACCAACCGATATTGGCGGCACCAATTCCAGACGTAATGTGATCATAACCCGGTGCGATATCAGTGGTTAATGGCCCCAATGTATAGAAAGGTGCTTCACCGCAGAGTTCAAGTTGTTTTTCGACATTCTCTTTAATCATATGCAAAGGAATGTGTCCAGGGCCTTCGATAATGACCTGCACGTCATGCTTCCAGGCAATCTTGGTCAACTCACCTAGGGTTTCCAATTCCGCAAACTGCGCTTCATCATTGGCATCTGCAACCGAACCTGGACGTAAGCCATCACCTAGCGAGATGGTGACGTCATAGGCTTTCATAATTTCGCAAATATCTTCGAAATGGGTATAAAGAAAGCTCTCCTCATGATGTGCTAGGCACCATTTCGCCATAATCGAGCCGCCACGCGAAACTATGCCTGTAATACGCTTAGCGGTCATAGGCACATAACGCAGTAAAACACCGGCATGGATTGTGAAGTAATCGACACCCTGCTCTGCTTGCTCGATTAGAGTGTCGCGAAAGACTTCCCACGTTAGGTCTTCGGCGACGCCATTGACCTTCTCTAAAGCCTGATAGATTGGCACCGTGCCGATTGGTACGGGTGCGTTACGCATAATCCATTCGCGGGTTTCATGAATATTACGCCCAGTAGAGAGATCCATAACGGTATCTGCGCCCCACTTAGTCGACCACACCAGTTTTTCGACTTCTTCAGGAATTGAAGAGCCCACTGAGGAATTACCGATATTGGCATTTACCTTAATTAAAAAATTGCGCCCTATAATCATCGGTTCACTTTCAGGGTGATTGATATTACAAGGAATCACGGCACGCCCACGCGCGACTTCATCTCGTACAAACTCAGGAGTGATCTCTTTAGGTAAAGCGGCGCCAAACGATTGTCCAGCATGTTGCTGAGTGAGTGATTCATCGCGTAGTTCGGCACGCTGCATATTCTCGCGAATCGCAATGTACTCCATCTCTGGCGTGATAATACCCTGGCGGGCATAGTGCATCTGGGTGACGTTTTTGCCTGCTAAAGCGCATTTTACCGTCGGTAAACGCTCAAAACGAATCTGATCCAGCCCTTCGTTGGCCAGACGTTCTTGGGTAAATATTGAAGTCACTGAATTTAAGGTTTCAGTATCGCCACGGCCTTCAATCCAAGACTTTCTAAGTTGCGGCAGGCCTTTATAGATATCAATCTCAATATTCGGGTCGGTATAAGCACCCGAGGTATCATAGACATTAATCGGCTCATTCGGTTCTAACACCGGATTTTCATTGGTGCCGCTGACAAAGGTATCAGTGACGGCGATTTGGCGCATACCGACTTTAATATCGTGCGTTTTACCCGCAATATAGAGTTTTTTAGAATTAGGGAACGATTGACCTGAGACGTTTTGAATAAAGGCTTCTGCCGACGCACGTCTTTGACGACGATCGGTGCTTTTGCGCTCAGTTGAGTTAGTATTTTTTTGATTGGTATTCATGGCTCTGCCTTTTTAAAAAGAATTAAAAATAGGCGAAGCTCTTAGACGATGTAGAAAACAGATAAAATTAAATGGAAGCTATAACGGGATTTTATAGAGATTAAAAGAGAGGCTTCAGTCGGCCGAATGAATTACTTGGACAGACTAAAAATCACTCCAGCAATATAAATATCGTTGCAGCAATCATGAAATTTAAGAATAAATATCTGATTGTTCCCTCCGCTGGTATTAACCAGTTCAGGTTCTACGGATCCCGCTTTCGCGATCTCAGCCTAAAGGCACTCCGACAAAATTTGAATACCAGTATACCCAAAACCTTTGTAAACACAAGCGGGATGTCAGAGAGTCACAACTCACAATAGAGTAGCAAACTGGTACAATAGCTCACTAATTTAATAGACTATCTATGCCATAGGTATAAGCCTGACGGTTTTCGTCAGTCTTTAAAATGGATTAAATATCCAACGCAAACCCAAGTAACTAAAGTTAATTACAGAGAAAAGTCATGTTTAAAATAGAAGCCATTGATCCTAAAGTTTATAGAAAGAAAACCCGTAACGCCACGCTGATCATTATGCTGATGTTTATCATTATCGGCTTTGGAACGGCTTATTTTGCCGTCACGACCTTCGGTGAATATTCAAGCAATAAACTCATATTGAACTTACTGGGGGCGTTTGTCGGATTAATGATTACCGGTTTAATCGTAAAAACCTGGTTTGCGGACAAAGCCTGGATGAAGGAGTCGATGTATTCGTGGCGATTAAAAAGAAGCTTAATGCACATTACCAATGTTCTACAGAAGGTTCAAGATCAAGTCGAATTGAATGATGAACATGCCATGAAAGTCATGCGTTTCTATCACCTGGGACTGGAACAGATGCATCATTTAGAAGGTAACAATCTCGCGTTAATTGATTTAATGCCAGATAAAAAAGCCCTTGAAACTAAAATGTTGGAGTTAGGACAGGAGCTGAATCAAACTGAATTTGATCCGCAGTGGGTCGCAGCTTACAAGGAAGATTAATGGATAAAACAGAAGATTAAAGTGCTATTACAGCGCTTTAATCTTCTTTTCGATACGGGGCACGGAAATCGGCATTAAGGTTTTCATAGGCTGTGCAAACAGTGATAACCTTAACTCCTCAATCAACCAACGGATTTCGACCAGGCCTGGTAGGTTTTGATAAGCTGATTCCTGGGCTAAAGCTTGATACGCCTTTAATACCGGTTGAATCTGCCGAATCGCTACTTGATCTTTACTCGGGTCTTGCTCTATCTTATCCAAACGTACCTCCAACCCTTTCAAGTAACGGCTGATTTGCTTGAACCACTCTTCTGGCGTATTCCTCACAAAATCCTTGGAGATCAGCGCGTCTAACTGTGGATGAATATCTGCAATCGAAGCCAACCAACGTGGATTAACACGCCCTCTGACCCGCTTAGCAATGACCTGATGTTGGATAAAAATGGCATTGACCTGCACGGCAACCGCTTGTGCCGACTCAATCCAATGTCCGCGTACATTTTCCAACGTTGCTTCATAATCCGCTTGACGGCGTACTTTTTCGGGATATGGCACTAACTGGTGTAACGCACGGTCAATTACCTGCTGGGTTAAGTCCTGACACGTTCCGTAGGGCGCATAACATAAGCAAGCCTTTTGCAAAGGCAGCTTCTTTTGAAGATATCGGAGTTTATCGACCAACTCCGTGCGAATCAAAAACAACACGGCTTGAGCATGAGTCTCTAAGGCCTCCACTTCGTCGCTCATTAATTCCAAGCTAAGTTTATCATCCTGATACTGCAGTGCGGGATAAGCCACCATTTCAATGCCATGGCTTTTGATGGTTTGTGAGTCCGCTAAATCGCCAAAATTCCATTCCGTAATCACCGTACGACTCTCTTTTTTGCGAGACTGATGTTGTTGAATTTTGGCATCGACTAGATGCTGATACTGAGACTTTAAGAGACTCAGACTGGCATCTTCTGCAATCACCTTGCCCTTATCATCCTGTAAGACAAAAACGGTAATAGGTAATCTGGTAACTCAATCGCATCAAAATCGCTGGTAGATACCTTTAGATTTCCTCGGCGATTCAGCGCCCAGACCAATTGATTGAGATAAGACTCTTTGCGGCCACTTTTAACGGTTTTTCCGGTGACATTTCTGACAAAACTAGCTCAGAATAATGTGGCGCAGGGATAAACTGCTTTCTAAGTTGTTTCGGTAAAGATTTGATATAAAAAGAGGTCTTCTCTTTTAGTAAGCCAGGCGTTAACCATTCAAAATCACTTTCTTGCAGTAAATTCAGAGTCGACAATGGAATGTTATAAATTAAACCATCACGCTTCTGACCCGGTTCAAAATGGTAATCCACCGCAAAATTAAGCTGATTAGAAATCTGTATTTGATCCGGAAACTCTTTATAGAAATCCGCATTTGCTTCCTGCTTCATCAAGTCATTTTCTGTTAAGAAAAGTGCCTCTAATTTTTCTGGTGCTTCTCGCAAAGATTTCTTAACCCACTTATCTAACGCCGGTTGGCTGAAGATATGTTTAGGAATGCGCTCGTCATAGAATTGATAAAGCACCTCGTCATCCACCAGAAAATCTGGACGACGTAACTTATGCTCAAGCTTCTCTATTTTTTCAATCAATGCCTGGTTATGCTTAAAAAAGGCTGCACGCGTTAATAACTCGCCCTCGACCAAACCATGACGAATGAAAAGCTTATGTGATTCAACCGGATTAATGGGTCCGTAATTACAGTGGCGTCGATTAACGATGGGTAAACCGTATAGCGTAATCGATTCAAAGGCACCTACTTGCCCGCTTTTCTTTTGCCAATGCGGGTCATTGTAGTTGTGCTTAATCAAATGCTTGGCGAGGCTTTCTATCCATTGGATATCGATGGCGGCATTGTTACGTGCATAGAGTTTCGTCGTCTCGACCAACTCGCCTGCCAAAAGCCACTTAGGTTTACGTTTATAAAGACTAGAGCTCGGATGGATAAACAGTTTGGTATTACGTGCACCCATATAAGATTTATCATCATCGCGTAAAGCCACATTGCCCAGTAGACCCGCCAATAAAGACTTGTGTACCGCAACACTGTGCAATTCGCTAAGGCGTTCTTTGACGACATTGCCTTCAGTGACCTCTTCAAACAGGTGTAATTGACCTACCCGTAACCCGATACGCTTAAGACTCTGCTCAATTTGCATCGTCAACTCATGCCACTCTTTCATCCGCATATAAGAGAGGAAGTTAGTTTTGCATAACTTGCGTAATTTGCTTTGCGAAAGATGGCGGCGTTGATACTCATAAAACTGCCACAGATTTAAAAAGAACAAGAAATCAGAACGTTCATCTTCAAAGGGTTTATGTGCAATTCTTGCCGCTTGCATAGTAGTTTGATTGATATCACGCGGATCCTGAATACTCAATGCAGAGGCGATGACAATCAACTCCGCCAATACGCCGTTCTTATCCGCTTCGATCACCATTTTGGCGACACTTGGATCGACTGGTAACTTGGCGATGTGGCGGCCTTCTGGCGTTAAGCGACGTTGATCATCTAAAGCGCCTAACTCATGTAACTGACGATAACCATCATTCAACGATTTATCGGAAGGCGCCTCAATAAATGGAAAGTGCTTCACATCGCCTAAAGACAGTTGCGCCATCGTCAGGATGACGGAAGATAACGAGGTACGATGAATTTCAGGATCGGTAAATTCTGGGCGTGAGTTAAAACTTTCTGCATCATATAGTCGAATACAAATACCGGCGCTGACACGTCCACAACGGCCTTTACGTTGGTTCGCAGAGGCTTGTGATATTTTCTCGATTGGCAAACGTAGTACTTTATTACGCACGCTGTAGCGGCTTATTCTCACCAGGCCTGGGTCAATTACATACTTGATACCGGGCACCGTTAACGAGGTTTCGGCCACGTTAGTACTGAGAATGATGCGGCGTTTTTGCGAGGTTTTAAAGATTTTTTGTTGTTCCGTCATCGATAAACGGGCATATAAAGGAATGACTTCGGTGTTTTTCAGATTACGTTTACGTAACATCTCGGCGGTTTCTTTAATGTCACGTTCACCGACCTGAAACACCAACACATCACCAAATGGGTCTTCTAGCGCCAATTCATCAATCGCATCGGCAATACCGATGGTCATATCCTGCTCTATCTCATTACCAGCGTCATCTTCATAAGAGGCTAACGGTCTATAACGCAATTCAACGGGATAGGTACGCCCAGAAACCTCCACGACAGGGGGACGTTTCCCATTGAGGGTAAAGTGGTCGGCAAACCGTTGAGTGTCGATCGTTGCCGAAGTGATAATAACTTTTAAATCAGCACGTTTGAGTAATAGCTGTTTCAGAATACCCAATAAGAAGTCGATATTGATACTGCGCTCATGCGCTTCATCGATAATAATCGTGTCATATTGCAAAAGCATTTGATCATTCTGAATTTCAGCCAGTAAGATTCCGTCGGTCATGACCTTAATTAAACTATGCGCTTTGACTAAATCTAAAAAGCGCACTTGATAACCGACTATATCCCCAAGTTGCCCACCTAATTCTTCGGCGATACGTTCGGAGACGCTACGCGCGGCCAATCGTCTTGGCTGGGTGCAACCGATTCTGCCACGGACACCCAATCCAGCTTCTAAACAAATCTTAGGAATCTGCGTGGTTTTACCTGACCCCGTCTCTCCCGCTATCACCACCACCTGGTTATCGCGAATAAGTTTGACCAGTTCCTCTTTTTTAGCGGCCACCGGTAGAGAATCATCATATTCAATCTTAGGCACACTATTACGGCGTTTCTCGACCTGTTGAATAGAGGATTGAACTTGGTCCGCCCACTTCAACCAGGCCTGGTCAGTTTCTTTGAGCGTCGTCAGATCCAACCTTTTTAATGCATTTTGCAGGCGCGAACGATCTTTAATCAGGCAGTCATCTAATAGGTTGGATAACTCGTTTTTTTGAACAGTAAAGGATACTTCAGACATAGTTGACGGGGATACTTTTTACCAGGATAATGAATGGTTAAGCATTTGCTTATATCGAATGCTTAACGCATCGGGCATTGCACAAAATACTTCATGGAATTCTATTGAAACGTATTATAGCAAACAAACCACAAGGCTCTAAATATGAAAATCCGTCAACTGTTTGATTATGACACCTGGACTTACACCTATTTAATTTGGGATGAAGCCACCAAAGAAGCCGCCGTCATTGACTCCGTTCTAGAGCGTCTTGAGCGTGACATTAAACATATTAAAGAGTTAGGTTTGAATGTTAAATATCTTTTAGAAACCCATATTCATGCTGACCACATAACCGGTGCCGGCCCGATGCGTAAGCAAACCAAGGGACAAATTGTCGTTCATAAAAACTCTGATTCTAAATGTGCGGATGTTCTAGCGGTTGAAGGTGACACCTTTAAACTCGGTAATCAAGAAATTGAAGTTTTGCATACTCCAGGCCATACCGACAATGACATTACCTACCTGATCGAAGGCGCCGCGTTTACGGGTGATACCTTAATGGTTCGAGACTGTGGGCGCACGGATTTTCAACTCGGCAGTAACGAAAATCTATTTCATTCACTGACAGAGAAGCTTTTCACTCTTCCCGAAGAGACTATGGTCTTTCCTGCGCATGACTACAAAGGTTTTAGCCAATCGACCATTGGTGAAGAA
>VCMI01000003.1 GCA_006222135.1 Thiomicrorhabdus sp.
ACACGACGACTGGCTTATCTTAATTCGACCACTCACTTGTTCAGGGCTCCAACGCTGCTTCAAGTAGTGAATAACAAGCTCCCAGCAGTCATGAGATATTCTTTTTTTTGCTTTACTTGACCGTCTTTCGACGGCTTGTGTATGTGCAAGCAACGGTCGCCAACCACGGGATTTAATATTGCGTTTGAGTTCACGGCTAATGGTCGATTTATGACGTTTTAACTCGTCTGCGATAGTCGTAATGCTATATCCGGCACGTTTGAGTCCGTAAATGTGATATCTTTCTTCTAAGGTCAGTTGATGATATGTGCTCATTGGGCAACACCTCTTTTGTGTAGGAACTTAAAAGGTAGCTTATCAACTGGCCTTTTTCAATTCCTATAGGTGTTGCACTTACTAGTTGAATCTATGGACCTTAAACAATTAACTAATTATTGTTTTTAAAGATTGGCATGCCCATTTTTATGCCACACTAAGCAACTATAAAAAATTAATTCGTGATATCAAGCGACTTTATTTTGCCACTCTAGACCTTATTTTTGACTACAATAATGACTTCACACAAAGACTGGGAAAAAACCATGGCGACAGCATTGATTGAACGTTTTCACAGCGTCCAAAATAGAATTCACCAGGCCTGCTTAGATGCCAAGCGTTCACCTGAATCCGTTCGCTTATTGGCCGTGAGTAAAACGAAACCTATCGAAGATATTTTGATTTTAGCTGAGCAGGGTCAAATCTGTTTTGGGGAGAATTATGTACAAGAGTCTTTGCTAAAAGTTGCAAAGAGCCCCGAGCTAGAGTGGCACTTTATTGGTCCGATTCAATCCAATAAAACCAAACCCATTGCGGAACATTTTGATTGGGTACATAGTGTAGATCGTTTAAAAATTGCGCAACGTCTCAGCAGTCAGCGACCAGAAAACTTAGCCCCGCTTAATATTCTACTAGAAGTTAATATCAGTGAAGAGCCCAGCAAAGCTGGATTTACCCCTCAGGAAGTACTGGACATTGCTCAACAAATAGCCGACTTACCCAATCTAACCTTAAGAGGATTAATGGCCATACCCCAAAGAGCAGAGGATTTTGAATCACAGCGCGCGCCATTTGCTTTGATGCGTGGGCTTTTACATTCGTTGCAAAAACAAAACCCGAATGCACCGTTAGATACTCTCTCAATGGGCATGTCAGCCGATTTAGAAGCCGCCATTATGGAGGGTGCCACCATGGTGCGCATTGGTACAGATATTTTTGGTGCTCGAAACACACCATAAAATACCTGCGCCTTCAACTGAGTCGAAAATTGCTGTTTAAAACTAAAAAAGCCAGAACACTGATATTTCAATCAACCTTCTGGCTCTGATAAAACCTGACTCAGGTTACTTAGTGGAAACCCTCTCATATAATTTTAAAAATAACTTATGACCTCTCTAGGGTCTCATTTTCTCTATTTCCATCACGACTACCATTGTTATTTTCAGCCTTAGACTCTTCAGACACTTTCGGCAATGTAGAAATGTCATTTATTGGCATGGCATCCTTATTACCGGAACTCTGCTCAGCATAGCCCGCTAAACGTTCATGAAAAACTTGTACCCTTTCAAACCATCCCAAGCGACTATCAATCTCAGGAAAACTTTCCGGAAAACGTTGTGCACCCATGCTAGATAATATCTCATCCAAAACAACCTGAGCATTTTCAAACTGTTCATCGAGTTTTTCAACGGCCGATTGCCACTGTTGTAGATACTCAGGTAGATCAGACAAATTGACACCTAACTTCTCAGGGTTGTCCGATGTAATTTTATCCTGCACAGATGCATACTCTGTTACGGCGGATTTTTGGTAGCGCACTGCGGAAGTTTCTGTTTGTGTCAGGTTTAATTGAAAACTTTGTAGTTGACCATAATCAATTTCAAGTTCCATTGCTTGCGAAAGTGCTTTTTCAATATTGCCATCAAAGAAATTATTCGCCAGTTTATCGACCTGCCCGAATACATCAAAGATGGCGTTGAGTTCACCTTCGTTTAAATCACCTTCCACCGAAAAGGCAAACTGCTCTTCAAAGGATGTCATATCAAGGGCTGCTTTACTCTCCACATAACGAACCCCACTCGGACCGGACTCTGTGGACTGCTGTTGAGCATATGATTGGTATTGTGCATAGAGTTGTTTAAAATCAAGCGAAACGGTATCGCCTTCCTTCGTGGTGAGCTGCATACTCATGGTTTCACTGTATTGATAGCGACTCTCTACCGATTGCATTTTGGCAGTGGCCATAATCGATTGTGGTGATTGCATAAATGCATCACTTTCTGTTTTTTGACGGGTTGGGTTTTGCGCGTTCTCCATCCCCTGCCGTGCCCTAGCCACATCAGATACATCTCTTTTTTCTGACTTAGAGAGATCGGCTTCAGCCTCTGGGTTCACCATGAATGTTGGGAACATTGAGCTTTGAGAAATTGTATTAAGCATATTTACTACCTATTTCTAACTCCAAAAGTCACCCTTGTAAGAATTATTAATGGCATAGAGCAATCAAACTTTTGACTTTGGACTATTTATTATTCCTTAGATTGTTTTTTATCTAAAACAATAACCAACAATTTTAAGCGTTCTTTTAAAGATATTTATAGCGTCAAATATTGTATCGACACTTCTTTAGATTACTTTAGCGCTACCTACATGCCTATACTTACTGCGTGATTCCCAATCCCTGCCACTTAGCTCTCCACTCCTTTTAAAGCTACCATCCCAATCGCGGTACTTGATACCATCGACACTAAAAAGGTTCAATTCAAATTGAACGCGCCTATAGCTGTCAATATCGGTGCCTTTACCGAACATGAACTAAGTATTGTTCAGACCACATAGGGCTCTATCCGTTAAAGTCATCTCCATTGTTTGAACGTTATGTCGCTGAAAAAAACACAGATGGTTTTTATTTTAGCGACCGCAACTGCAACAGCACCTATAACGGATCGGATTTAAGCAATTGAATGTAATGTAAATAGTTACCAGGCCTTGTAAGTTATTTATTTATCTTCTTTTCATCTAAAAATAAGCAGTGAAATTGGATAATTATTCTTAACATTCTTTGACTATTACTTATCTCATTTTCATGGCTTTTTCACGTATAATATCAAGCATCTTTTTACACTTTAACTCGGTTTAAATAAAACACTATGAATCAAACTATCTGCTTTATCGGCGCAGGCAATATGGCGCAAAGCTTAATTGGAGGGCTCTTAGCAAGCGGCTATTCCAAAGCACACATCCTTGCGACCGACCCAACGTCAGCACAACGTGATCAAATCACCCAAACCTACGGCATTCACTGTTTCGCGGATAATAACGAAGCTATCTCTAAAGCGGATATCGTGGTATTGGCTGTTAAACCGCAAATTCTGGAGTCCGTCTGCACAGATATACAGGCCAGCATACAAGCTAAATCCTGTATGGTAATTTCTGTAGCCGCCGGCATTCGTTCTTTAGATATTAATCGCTGGTTAGGTGGAGATGTGTCGATTGTTCGAACCATGCCCAACACACCCGCCTTGATTCAAACCGGTGCAACGGGGCTGTTTGCTAACCCATTTGTGTCCGCTGATCAAAAAAGCCAAGCCGAACATATTTTGCGTGCTGCCGGCATTACCATTTGGGTTGAAAGCGAACAACAGCTTGATGTCGTCACAGCATTGTCCGGCAGTGGCCCTGCTTATTACTTTCTGTTTATGCAAGCCATGGAAGAAACTGCCCAAAAAATGGGGCTCGATGCTAAAACGGCACATTTACTAACCATGCAAACCGCTTTAGGTGCGGCTAAAATGGTTATGGAAAGTCAGCAGGATTGCGCAACCCTAAGAAAAAATGTGACGTCGCCGAATGGCGTGACGGAAAGTGCCATCAAGAAGTTTGAAGAATCTAATCTTCCTCAAATAGTAGAAGACGCTATGCTTTGCGCTCAAAATAGAGCGAAAGAGCTAGCCGATGAATTAGGAGGAAAAGCATAATGGAAATGACTTCACCAATGGGTCAAGGTGGCCTATTTTTACTACAATTTGTCACAGGGCTAGTTATCTTTGGCTTAATGTTGCGTTTTTTATTACGCGCGACTCATGCAGACTGGCGCCATCCAATTGTGACCTTTATCGCCAAGATCACCAATCCATTATGCGCACCTATCAATAAAGTTTTACCCCTAAAAGGTCGCTGGGATTGGTCCGCAATCGGCACAGCCGTTGTTATCCAGGCTCTATTTATTTTACTGGTAGGCTTTCTAACAGAGAAAGACTTTAGTGCTCTTTTCATTCTACTTGCCTCCATTACAGAGATTATGAATCAGTTACTGGACATGCTCTTCTGGTTAATTATCATTCATGTCGTCTTAAGCTGGGTCGCGCCAGGACAGAATCCAAATACCGCTATCTTTGATCAGCTGACCAATCCAATCTTGGAGCCTTTTAAAAGAATGATTCCCCCGATTGCAGGCATGGATTTATCGCCTTTAGCCGCTATCCTGGCGATTAAACTGGTCCAAATCATGGCCGTTGGTTCTGTCACGCAAATTGCACAAAAATTGATGGGATAAGTAGTGGTTATGACAACAGAGCTCGGTGTGATTACGCCACAAACTTTACATATTGAAAGCCCCCTACTCCTCTCCAGCGGTTTGATTCTACCTCGCTATGATCTTACCTACGAAACCTATGGACAACTCAATGCCAGCGCATCAAATGGCATTCTAATTTGCCATGCCCTGAGTGGAGACCACCATGTAGCGGGTTTAGATGCGAATAACAAACCCGGCTGGTGGAACGAATACATCGGCCCTGGGAAACCCATTGACACCAATCAGTTTTTTGTCGTCTGCTCTAATAATTTAGGCGGTTGCCATGGCAGCACGGGTCCGGCTACTTTGAACCCTGACACGGGTAAAGTCTACGGCCCCGATTTTCCAATCGTCACTTGTCGTGACTGGGTCAATAGCCAAAATGAACTCCGTAAACACTTAGGTATCGACCAATGGGCGGCTTTGATTGGTGGTTCTATGGGGGGCATGCAGGTCTTGCAATGGGCCATTGACTACCCAGATAAACTTAAGCATGCCATTGTTATTGCGGCCGCACCTAAATTATCGGCACAAAACATCGCCTTTAACGAAGTAGCGCGTAGAGCAATTATGACGGACCCTGATTTTCATGAGGGTCGTTTTCTAGAGCACAATACAATTCCAAAACAGGGATTGGCACAAGCGAGGATGCTCGGGCACCTAACCTATCTTTCGGACGACATGATGGGCGCTAAATTTGGCCGAGAACGCCGTAAGGAAGAGCTGCAATATAATTACGAAGTCGAATTCCAAGTCGAAAGTTATCTACGTTACCAAGGCGAAAAATTCGCGACCACACAAAACTTTGATGCCAATACTTATTTACTGATGACCAAAGCATTAGATTACTTTGATCCGGCTTCAGAGTTTGAGCATGACCTTTCGAAAACTCTCGCGTTAGCAACCGCTAAATTTTTCGTGGTCGCATTCACCACCGATTGGCGTTTTTCTCCGGCACGTTCACATGAAATTGTTAAGGCTCTACTCGATAACGATGCCGATGTCAGTTACGCAGAGATCGGATCTGAACATGGTCATGATGCATTTTTACTACCTAATGACCACTATGAAGGCGTTTTTAGAGCCTATATGCAACGTGTCATCTGCGACATGCCCTCACAAGACACAAAACTTAGCACCGCGCCAAAGGCTGAAAAATGAGCCACATCACCCCTGAATTTAAACTTATTTCAGAATGGATCCAACCCAATAGCCGAGTTTTAGACTTAGGCTGTGGGGATGGCCAATTGTTGCAACACCTCATTACGACCTATGGCGTTACGGGTTATGGCATGGAGATAGACTCCGCTAAAAATATTCAAGCCATTGAAAAAGGTTTGAATGTGATCCACAGCGATTTAAACAGCCATGACTTATGTGACTACTTTGATAAAGACTCATTTGATTATGTCATTATGACCCAAGCACTTCAAATCGTGAGTCGGCCTGACGAATTATTGGAAGATATGTTGGCGACTGGTAAGCAGATCATCATTACCTTTCCTAACTTTGGTCACTGGCGTAACCGTGCGCAACTGCTGTTTAAAGGTCATATGCCGAGAACGGACACCTTGCCTTATCACTGGTATGACACGCCAAACATTCACATGTGTACCTTTAATGATTTTGAAGCCCTGTGTGAAGAAAAGGGAATTGAAGTGGTCGCACGAACCGTCGTCAATGTAGCGCATAGAAAAACGCTCGGCATGTCTATCGCGCCTAATTGGCTCGGTGAAGTCGCTTTATACAAGGTTCAGAAAAAAACGGCATAATTTTTTTCTGAAAGCGGTGAGTCCAATTGGCTTTTAAAACGCCTTTTAACAACTATTCCCATTTCTTTGAGAACCTTCTCAGCAATCACACTCTTCTCTCGTCACTGACTCAGACAAGGCTCTCAATTTTTCTTTAATCGAGAGCCGCGTTTTACTCCATCAATATTGCTTGTAAAGATTGAAGTAACTTGTCAGGTTTGATATCCTATACCTAAATAAAAACCATTATCATTTAGAATTGGAATTATGCCGAACCTAAAACACAACTTTCCCCTCTCGCAATGTCATGCTGGGCAAATAAGTCAGATTACCGCTCTACGAGGCGATTCAGAGATAAAAATGCGCCTGGTACATCTTGGATTTCATACCAATAGCTTGGTGGAACTTATATTGGTGAGAGGCCAAAATTTGGTCGTGTCGGTTGATGGCAGTCGATTTGCAATCGACAGACAAATTGCAGATTACATACAAGTTGAGCCGTTATCATGACCGTTATTAAACCCCGTATTAAACTCAAAAAGCACGCTTATCAAATTGCATTGATTGGGAATCCTAACAGTGGCAAAACGACGCTCTTTAACCGTCTAACAGGTGCTCAACAGACCACCGGAAATTGGCCGGGCGTCACGGTTGAACAAAAAACGGGGGATTTTGAACTTAATCAGAAAAACTACCATCTAATTGATTTGCCGGGGGTCTATAGCCTTGAAAAATCGTCTCATTCTGGCTTAGATGAGAAAGTAGCTTGCGATTATTTGCAGTGTCAGCCTGCCGACTTAATCATTAATGTAGTCGATGCAACCAGTTTAGAGCGCCAACTTTTCTTAACGGCTCAGCTTTTACACATGGGTTTACCGGTTATTGTGGTTTTAAACCGCATGGATCTTCTTAATTCACGTAACCTGGATATTGATCCCGATAAACTTGCAGCCCACTTGGGTTGCCCTGTCGTCCCAATTTCAGCTTATTACAACAAAGGTATCGATCAGCTTAAACAACAGTTACCAGAACTACTAAATAAGCGTTCAGAACTACACCTTGATCTACCAGAAGAGTTACATAATTCGGTTCATGAGGTTCGTAGCCACCAACAAAATGTAGGTTCGGAGTCTTGCTGGAAAACATTGCAAATGTTAATTCATCCGGAGCAGACTCCCTTAGAATTACGCAGCTTCTGCATATCTGAAAAACAACGATTAGAATCGCATTATGATGAAGATTTGCCGCTCATCGCCGCCGATTTATACTTTCAATTCGCACATGAAGCCGCCCATGCCAGTCAAATACATACTGACCAATTCACTCGTAACACGACCGATCAAATTGACCGTTGGATGCTACACCCTCTATTAGGCATGCCCATTTTTCTCGGCATTATGTACTTAGTGTTTGCTCTCTCTGTGACCGTCGGCAATGCGCTGCTCGATTTCTTTGACTTAGGGGCTCAAGCCTTGTTTGTTGATGGGCCGACAGCACTTTTACAATCAGTTAATGCACCAAACTGGCTAATTGCATTTTTAGCCCAAGGAATTGGTGGCGGCATACAAGTTGTGGCTACCTTTATCCCCGTCATCGGCGCTTTATTCCTGTTGCTCTCTATTATGGAAGAGACCGGCTATATGCAACGCGCGGCCCTCATCATGGATAATGTGATGCGTCGTTTAGGTCTGTCAGGGCAAGCCTTCATTCCATTGGTCGTAGGCTTCGGGTGTAATATCCCTGCCGTACTTGCAACCCGCACCCTACCGGATCAGCGCGATCGCATTATGACCATTATGATGACGCCATTTATGTCTTGTAGTGCACGCTTAACCGTCTATGTAATGTTTGCAGCCGCTTTCTTTAGCGAGCACGCCGCACTGATAGTGTTCTCGCTGTATTTAATTGGCATACTCGCCGCGACCTTAACGGCACTGCTCTTAAAAAACACCTTACTGCCTGGAGAAGCGCCGGCGCTATTGATGGAGCTGCCTATCTACAATAAGCCTGCCGTCATTAATGTCGTCATCAACACGCGAAATAAACTTAAAAGCTTTATTTTAAATGCCGGTAAAATTATCGTTTTAGTGGTCTTAGCACTTAACTTCTTTAACAGCCTAGGCACCGATGGCTCGTTTGGCCATGAAAACCAACCTACTTCCGTTCTGAGTACCGTCGCTAAAATCGCCACCCCAGTGGTCGCGCCTTTAGGAATTACCGAAGAAAATTGGCCAGCAACCGTTGGCCTTATTACGGGTTTATTAGCCAAAGAGGTTGTAGTCGGCTCATTGGATGCTCTGTATCAACAGGAAAAAACCTCTCTTGGGAGTGATGAAACCTACGATTTTATAGGCGCAATGCAAACTGCGTTTGCAACAATTCCTGAGAATATATCAGGCATTGTGACGGATGTAGTGGATCCTTTAGGACTAGGATCCATTCAAAATGTCGAAGATAAGTTACTCATTGCAGAAGAGCAGGGCTTTACACTTTCAACACTCGATAAAATGGCTATGTATTTTGAAGGTGATATTGGAGCCTATGCATACCTATTGCTTATCCTACTCTACTTCCCTTGCGTCGCCACCTTTGGAGCGATTAAGCAAGAACTAGGCTGGCGCTGGGCGCTCTCCAGTGGGGCTTGGAGTATGTTTTTAGGATATAGCGTTGCGGTAGGTTTCTTTCAAATCGCGACCTTTAACCAACACCCTACAAGTTCGGCTATCTGGCTTGGTATTATCGCCTCCGCCATGTTCATCCTTTACCTCAGCTTACGTAAAGTAGGGCAAAAGTTTCGTCTTAAATCAAATAGCAAACAATCGATTTAAGATGAATTTAAGAAAATATCAACTTGACACTTAATTTGTCTAGGGACGACCCATGATTTTATTAGACTTAAAAAAATACATCAAACAGCATGAGCAAGTCACCTTAAAGGATATCAAAAATCATTTTGACCTCTCTGAAGAAGCGGCTTTTGGCTTGATTAGCCCCCTTTTAAAACAGGGGCACGTTCAAGAAATAAATGCTTCATCATGCTCAACCGGTAAATGTTCCACCGGTTGTTCACAGAATTCAAAAGGTCCATCCTATCAATGGATTGATAAACGCCTAAAAAACCTATCAATTTCCATTCAAATTACTTAGAATGAATCTAATTCGTTATATTGCTCATACATGTAGTCATTAGCAGAATAAAATCAAATTGGTTAATTGCTAGGATTCCCTCAACAAATGAATAAATGGTTTAGAAAAGGCAATGCTCGCCGCTTTCATCGTATCGATATGCCAATACGTTATTTTATTGTGCCTCGATCACCTATTGTCGATCGAGAGATTTATGCGACGGGTGCAGATTACTTTCCTGCAAGTTTAGTCAGCCAAATTGAAGCTAGAAAAGATTTCACGATACAAGCCGTTAGTCGAATTCAAGAGAAGAATGCCTTATTGACGGAAATAGTAGAAGAAATCATCCAATTTATCGAGTTTTTTGGGGATTGTGCGCGTTCAATTTCTCAAGGTCAAAACCCTAGGAAAGACCCTAGTTATTGGATGCGAGTCAAAGAACATCAGCAGGGTTTTAAACAAGCGATTCGAATTCAAGCCTCTTCGCCAAAAACGTTTCAATATTTCCAGATGATTGAAGAAAAGTACCTAGCGTATCTTAACCGAATCGTTGAAAGCATCGATCAATCAACCCCCGTCCATTTTTATGTGTCTGGACACTTACCGGTTGGTTTTAAAATCGATGAAATCATTTCTACTTTCCAAGCACCCAAATTTGAAAAAATACCATTGGTACAAGCCATATTGAACCTCTCAAATTTTATGGATGCTTATTTAGAAATTTACCACCACATCAATGATGACAACTACCTTAAACAGTTCCCACTGGAATGGCCGCTCAGAGAGGCTAATACTAGTGGTCTCGCTGTATATATGGCTAAACGTTATGACTTGTATTCTAAACTAGATATATTTCTTTACTTTGAAGAGCAAGACCGTGTCTTACCTTTTGAAGGCACCGTAGTTAATATACGCACCGATGAACAGAAACAGATGGAACGCATCGCTATTAATTTCGAATTTCCTGATGGCAAAGACCAAGATTGTTTACAGCAAGAAATTCAAAAACGAGAAGTAAAAGAGTGTATGAAAATTATTCTTTAAAGAGCGATTTTCATGGGGGTATTGGTGCTTATTAAACTACCAACCTTTTTAAACCAATGCAAAACCATAATTTTGAATAAACCATAATGCCAATAAACCTTAAGAGAGCTAAAACCCATGCCTGGAAGTAGTCACGATGTTGATCCAAGTTTTATGGATACTTTAGCGCTTTCACTTCGTGAACCAGCACTGGATTTTATCCGTTTTTCAGGTTTAAAAGACTTGCTTACGGTCCGTTTGGAGGGGCCTAGTCAACGTTCAAAAGAACAACACCCAATCCTAACTCGGAATGAATGGAATAAAATTTTGAATGCCGTCATTCTCACTAAAGTCAGCTACTTTCAAATTCAGCTCCATTTTCCTAACCGTTATATTGATAAATTAATTGAGATTACCGCTTTTGCTTATGGCATGAAAGGTGAAGGTATTGGCGAATTGTATCAAGCATTAATCCATGATCATCCCCAAATGGCTGCGTGGATTAAAAACGCACTACAGATTAAACAACAAAATATTAAATATGCTCAAAGTAACCCTTAACGCCTTACTTTCTAAGAGAATCATTTTTTAACGCGCACACTCTCGACCTACAACATCTCTCTATTTCATCTAAAAAGGCAAAGCCACCGTTGCCATAGCATCCTTAATCTCTTTATGCTGTAAAAACAGAGTAATAGCATGTGCTTGCTCGCCCGTAAGCAAATCAAACTCAACGCCTATTCGGTATTTAAAGGGCCTATTGCCCATAATGATCTGCGATATAATCTTGCCACGGCAGACCATAACCTCTGAGTCAATTTCCATAAAAATATCCATATTGCCAAAAACAGGATATGCATCATTGGTTAAAAAACTAAATCCACCACAACTCAAATTGACTTGGTAACTCGGCCACTCCTCTGCACGAGAAATCTTACGGTAAACCCCTTTTAAACGGTCTAAAACCATTGCCTGTAGATTCAGCTTCTCAATCATTAACTTAAGGACTTGAGCAGTCGTCGTGT
>VCMI01000038.1 GCA_006222135.1 Thiomicrorhabdus sp.
ACACGACGACTAAAACCTGGCTAGTTTTGCAGGGCTGACACCTCAAATCATTCAATCTGGGACGAGTGTAAATAGCTCCAGGTTGTCTAAAATGGGTAATGCCAATTTAAGGAAATGCCTGTACATGCCAGCCATTAATGCAATGGCTTACAACGTGCCATTAAAGAGATTTGCAGACGGATTAAGGGCTAAAGGCGTAGCAAGCGGAAAGATTAAAGTGGCTGTCATGCGTAAATTAATTCACATTGTGTTTGCTGTTTTAAACAGTGGCAAACCTTTTGATCCAGAATATAAGATGTGTGTTTGACTTAAAGAATCAAACACGGTATCTGGCATGTCCTGCGGCTTTACAAAATCATGTGAGCGCAGGGTTAACTTGCAGATTAAAGACTACTCTCAGAGTTAAGCTTAATGAATTTGGCTCTGTTAATTAAAACCTGGAAACAACAAAGCCCGCTTAGAATTGTTCTAAGCGGGCTTTGTTATTGGATGAGTTTATCTATAACGTTTTAAAAGGTCTTCTGCGTTAAGACCTCTTTCTCACCTTCTGACTTTGCAATCACTACGGCACCCACCGAGTCACTGAAAATATTCACGGCGGTTCGCATCATATCCAACAATCTATCGACCACTAACAGTAAACCAATCGCCTCTGCCGGTAAACCCACCGCGACCAAGATAATGCTGATGGCAACCAAACTCGCGGACGGAATGCCTGCAACCCCAATAGAGGTCGTTAGTGCGACTACTACGATTAACAGTTGGGTTGCGAAATCTAACTCAAAGCCAAACAATTGCGCGATAAACACCG
Organism: Thiomicrorhabdus sp.; assembly: GCA_006222135.1. Lineage (GTDB taxonomy): Bacteria > Pseudomonadota > Gammaproteobacteria > Thiomicrospirales > Thiomicrospiraceae > Thiomicrorhabdus. The sequence goes on from VCMI01000038.1 coordinate 812, forward strand.
CTGCGACACACTCGTAGAGGGCTGTACCATCCATATTCACGGTCGCACCTAATGGCAATACAAAACTGGCCACTCGGTTTGAGACACCCGCTCTATTTTCCAAGGAGTTCATTGAAATCGGCAGTGTTGCAGACGACGAACTGGTTGAGAATGCCGTCAGTAACGCGGGTGCCATCGCCTGATAATGTAGCCATGGATTTTTAACACCGCCAACATAACGCAAAATAAGCGACATGACGATTATAAAATGAATCGCTAAAGCTGCCACCACTGTCATAAAGAAGAGTGCCAGGTTTTCAAATTGATCAAAGCCTGTTTTGGCAACTGATGCAGCGACTAATCCAAACACACCTAATGGTGCAAACTTCATAATTAGGCCGGTCAATAACATCATGACATCAAATAGGCCCTGCCAGAAGTTCTGCATGGTCTTTTGCCCCGCGCCTTCTATTTTCGTTAGGAAGAAACCGAATAGCAAACTAAAGAAAATCAAGCCGAGCATTTGTCCTTGCGCGGCGGCATCCACAATATTGGTTGGGATCATACGCAGGAAGACATCCACAACATCGCCAGCCGATTTACCTTCAACCGCCTGAGCCACTTCTGCATTAGCTTCAATCATTGGAGGAGGATTCCCCGTCACACCTGGTTGAATAACATTCACAAGCACTAACCCAATCATAATCGCGATAAAACTTGTAGCAACGTAATAGGTTAAGGTCTTTAAGCCCATGCGGCCAAAACCACCATTACTACCGATATTGCCAATTCCCGTGATAATCGCAGACATAACCAGTGGTACAACAATCATTTTTAGAGCATTTAAGAACAGTGTACCGATAAAGGTATAGATGGATAACCAAGGCAGGCCAAAAATAGTGCCCTCCATGCCGGAATAGCTTCCCATTATGGCGGCTAAAACCAGTGCGATAAGGATTTGCCAATGTAGCGCTAACTTCATATGTCTGCCTTTTGAGGTTGAATTGTTTGAGCTTTCTTGAGCTATAAAAAAAGCGCTTAAAGCGCTTTTCAGATTAAAGTGCCGAGGTATATTAACCCCAGCATTTTTTATAAATCAGGGCATTGATTCCAAGCCATAAAAGAGCCTAAGTTGTAGACTTCATCAAAACTTTGTGACAACAAAATTTGCATTGCCATATGTGAACGTTGTCCTGAACGACAGAAGACAATCACTGGAATATCTTTGTCTAAGATACTTTCACCAACACGGTCAATATCTTGTAATGGGATATTAATAGCGCCAGGCAACTTACTCATCGCAAACTCTTCCGGAGTACGAACATCAACCAACTGTGCTATTTTTTTCTTTGATTAAACGCTTTGCATCCTCGCATGGAATAAACATCTTTTATCCTAACTCCCAAGTATTTTTAATATCAATTTGAGGCGTAATATACCTGAAAATTATCAAGATGCCTAATTCAAACTTATTATATCTACCCAAAATAAACCTATTAAAATACTTTAATTATTTAAATTTCAATAGGTTACAAGGATACTAACTCATAAATCATCAACTGATTTTTAACAGATGATAACCCCAGATAATGGCAATGGCATAAATAGCGGCCAAAATATCATCTAGCATAATGCCAAAACCGCCCTCTATCTTGTGATCTACCCAAAGAATTGGCCAGGGTTTCCAAATATCAAATATACGAAACGCGGCAAAAGCCAGCGTCCAATATAGAATATTTTGTTCAGGCAGTAACAACAGTACCAGCCAGATGCCGACAAACTCATCCCAGACAATGCCACCATGATCATGAACGCCTAAATATTCTGATGACTTGCCACAGATAGCGCTGCCAAACAACGTTCCTAATAATAAGACCGCCCAAGCCAACCATTCATTCCACAAAATTAAGGGTATAAACAGCAGTAAACCTAATAAAGTTCCAGCCGTACCTGGGCCTTTTGGGAGCAGCCCTGACCCAAATCCAAAACCCAGCATTAAGACAGGATTGGACCATAATTCACTAAAACTAGGTGCAGAAACTTTAATCGATTTATCTTTCATCAATATCTCGGTATTAATACAACTTGAGTAGAGTTTGAGTCTTACGTTCTCAAAACATTTAATAAGGACTACATAAAAAAACAGCGCTGAAATCAACGCTGTTTTTTGTATTATTTGACCTTTATTTACGTCGCTTTGCCGCTGTTTTCAAACGTAAAGCATTCAGTTTAATAAAACCTTCAGCGTCTTTATGATCGTAAGCGCCACCATCTTCTTCAAAGGTGGCAATCGCTTCATCAAACAAGCTATATTCAGAGGTACGGCCTACTACGGTAATCGTACCTTTATATAATTTAACACGAACATTACCCGTTACGAACTCTTGCGACTTATCAATCATCGCTTGTAACATCTCACGTTCTGGTGCAAACCAGAAACCGTTATAAACCATCTCTGCGTACTTAGGCATTAACTCATCTTTAAGGTGCGCAGCATTACGATCTAGTGTTAAAGACTCCATAGCACGGTGCGCTTTTAGCATAACGGTTCCAGCAGGTGTTTCATAACAACCACGCGCTTTCATGCCTACAAAACGGTTTTCAACAATATCATCACGACCAATACCGTTTGCGCCAGCGACTTTGTTTAAATATTCCATGACCGTTGCAGGTGACATGGTTTCACCGTTAATTGCGTTGATATCACCTTTTTCGAAACTAATATCTAAGTATGTTGATTCATCAGGTGCATTCTCTGGCGAAACGGTCCATAACCACATATCTTCTTCTGGCTCATTGGCAGGATCTTCAATGATGCCACCTTCGTATGAAATATGCATTAAGTTAGCATCCATTGAGTAAGGTGATTTTTGACCTTTTTTCTTCTCAACCACAATACCGTGCTTATCCGCATACGCCATTAGCTTTTCACGAGACATTAAATCCCACTCACGCCAAGGAGCAATCACCTTAACATCAGGCATTAACGCATAGGCATTTAACTCAAAACGAACCTGATCATTACCTTTCCCCGTGGCTCCGTGAGAAATCGCATCCGCACCGACAGCTTGGGCAATTTCAACTAAACGTTTAGAAATTAATGGACGTGCAATAGACGTACCTAGACGGTACTCACCTTCGTAGATTGCATTGGCACGCATCATTGGGAAAACGAAATCTTTAGCGAACTCTTCACGAAGATCTTCAATATAAATCTCTTTAACGCCCATCGCAACCGCTTTAGCGCGCGCTGGTTCAATCTCTTCACCTTGACCAATATCAGCCGTAAAAGTAACTACTTCGCAGTTATATTCGTCTTGTAACCACTTAACGATAATTGAAGTATCCAGGCCACCCGAATAAGCTAAAACGACTTTTTTAATATCAGACATGATTTTTTCCTTACAGAATTCGATTAATTGCGCGAATTATACATCAAAACATGCTTAACCACATACAATTAGGGGTAGACAGTACAAAGTGCATCATCGATTAACAAGTGATTTATCCACGCTAAACAAAACCCTGTCATTATTTTCAGGCATAGGATTCTGGCACAGTTAAGCAAACTTTACCCCTGACCACAACCTAATTAAAGTCACGAGCTTAACTTACCCAATCACTCTAACTTACAATCTTATCGTAAGGTATTTCATTGGTAGAGGTTGTTTTATGCTTTAAAATCCCTATATTACAAACAACAAAACCTTTGCAAACAAATAGGCAACAACCCAACATGACAAAACTAATGGACTTTATTAAAGTCGCCCCTCAATACTTTATTCCGAAACACCTATTGTCTACAATGATGCACTGGTTTATGCAGGTTGAAACGCCGTGGATAAAGAATGGCATCATTAAATTACTGACAAAAACTTATGGCATTAATGTTAGCGAAGCCGCGGATGAAAACTTTGATCACTATCCACACTTCAATGCCTTCTTTACGCGCGCTTTGAAAGACGGTGTGCGTCCAGTTGATAGTCGAGAAAACTGTTGGGTAAGCCCTGTTGATGGTTTAATCAGTCAATCAACGCACATTGATGGCAATAAAATCATTCAAGCTAAGTGCCACCAGTACACCGTGGAAGCTTTAGTGGGTGGTGATATAGAATATGCTAAAACCCTTCGCAATGGCGATGCTGCGGTTATCTATCTTTCGCCGAAAGATTATCACCGCATCCATATACCCGTCGCCGCTAAGCTTTTATCGATGACTTATATACCAGGCGACCTATTTGCGGTTAACCCGGCCACGGTACGGAATATTGAAGGATTATTTGCCAGAAACGAACGTTTGGTGATCCGTTTTGAAAGTAATCATGGGCCTTTCTGTTTGATTATGGTCGGGGCAATTTTTGTCGGTAGCATGGAAACGGTTTGGGAAGGTAAAATCACTCCGGAGTATTCACCTACGATTCAACATTGGGATTACACAGAGCAAAACTTAAGTTTTGAAAAAGCGGAAGAGATTGGTCGTTTTAATATGGGATCGACGGTTGTTTTATTAACACCCGACGGGCAACTTCCTGAATTAGGAAAAATAAGCATTAACACCCCTATCCAAATGGGGCAGCATCTGGCAGACTATCCTATAGTAAAAAGTAGTCAATCTGAAGCAGAAACTACAGCTTAAACTACATTCAAACTACTCGTTTTAAGGAAGTCACATGAAATTAATTACAGCGGTTATTAAACCTTTCAAATTGGACGATGTACGTGATGCTTTGCATGAAATTGACATTCACGGCATGACCGTTAGCGAAGTGAAAGGTTACGGTCGTCAAAAAGGCCATACTGAAATGTATCGTGGTGCTGAGTATGTGGTTGATTTTCTGCCTAAGTTAAAGCTGGAAATTGCAGTGACAGCCGACTTGGCTGAAGCGGCCATTGAAGCGATTATTAACGCGGCACAGACAGGTAAAATTGGCGATGGTAAAATATTTGTCACCAATATTGAACAAACCATCCGCATTCGTACTTCAGAAACGGGTCCAGAAGCCATTTAGAAAATTCTTTATTACGTTTTAGAATTTGTTCTTAAATGAAAGAACGCCGTTAAAACAGTTTGTTTTCACGGCGTTTTTTTATACTTAAATTTCAAGTTATAGTGTAGAAACACCTATTAGGTTTTTTTGACTTTTTGAAGCATCACTTTCACCTAAAGGCATCACATCCCATTCCCAATGGGTATCCGCCTTAGGCTGTTCCACATCCCACCAGGGATCAAATCGATCCAACTCAAGACCTTGTGGGTCTAATTCAATATCTACCCTATCAGCAATAAGACAAACCTCTCCGCTAAACTGCTTTAAATAGCTAAGGTGAGCAAAAATCAGTTGCTTGCCAACAATATCCGCTTCAAGCTCAGACAGATCGAACTCATCCATTAACCATCTAACCGGGATAAGTGGTAATTGGGTAATCAGGTTCAACGAAATAACTAAGTCAATCGAACTATCATTTAGCCACCTAAAGGGTGACTGTACTAGAGTTTGCCCTTGATAAAGCCAATCTAGGGATTCTGTAATATCATGTTCAATCAATTCAACATTACTATAATTGGAAGCCAGTCGACGTGCCGATTTTAAAAAAACCAAGTCGACTAAAATCACCTTAAAAATTGTGAAGATAGATAACTTAAAGGAATGTCATTTAATGAGCCCGCGCCAAAGACTAATACAGTTCGTTTTTGAACCGCCCTCTGAGTCGCTGCAACAATCGTCTCTTTACACTTTAAATAATGAGCATCCCACTGCCGATGACATCGTTTAGCGCGGGCATCTATCGCAATCGCTTCTTTTAAAAACCCCATCTGCTTTGCGACAGGCAGTTCCGTTGAGGTTGCAACATATTGCCAAAGTTCTTTAATCATCTTAAGACGTCCTAATTTGGATCTTATTGAATACTATTTTTATATATTGATTGTGCATTAAATTAATACTGGCCTGGCATGTCCTGTGGTTTTATAAAACAATGTGAGCGCAGGGCATGTCCTGTGGCTTTACAAAATTATGTGAGCACAGGGCACGTCCTGCGGCCTTACAAAATCATGTGAGCGCAGGGTCAACTTATCACGAAACTCAGATGAGCTATTTAAACGTGTTTAAAGCTGATAAAAACGAACTTATAAAGGCTCATTGATGACTGAAAGTTTTTCCTAATACTCTATTGATCCGACGAATCAATCTGCCGTACTCTACATAACCACAAACTCTAATCATCCAAACCCAAAGACTGTATCTTGCGGGTCAAGGTATTACGTCCCCACCCTAATAAAACAGCCGCTTTTTGTCGGTGATTTTGACTCGCTTTCAGAGCGGCCTCTATCAAGACCTTTTCGAACATCGCCTCGGCCGTAGTATGCAATCCTTGCTTTCCTGTCATCAAAAAAGCGTCTGCCCACTGTTTTAATGGCGCTTCCCATTGATCGCCTTCAACATCCTCTGGCGCTAAAGAGGTAGGAGACTGTAATTCGAGTGGCAAATCTTCTATAAAAACGGTCTTATCCGGAGCCATAATTGTCAGCCAAGTGCATAGGCTTTTAAGCTGCCTGACGTTACCAGGCCAAGGCAGCATTGATAAAAAATTCTCAACTTTCAGACTTAAAATTTTCTCTTCCAGACCTAATGCTTTCGCTTCTAGCTCCATATAAAAACGCAACAGCAAAGGTATATCTTCGCGGCGTTCACGCAGGGCTGGAACTTTGATGCGAATGACATTTAAGCGGTAGAGTAAATCTTCACGGAAACGCCCTTGTCGCACCAGTTCTTCCATATTTTGGTGCGTCGCCGCGACAATTCGCACATTGGTCGAAACAGGATTCCGACCACCAACACGATAAAAACTGCCATCATTTAAGACCCTTAAAAGACGAGTCTGCAAGTCTACCGGCATATCCCCTATTTCATCCAAAAATAGGGTGCCACCATCCGCCTCTTCAAAGCGGCCAATACGTCGTGAATGTGCCCCTGTAAAGGAGCCTTTTTCATGACCAAATAGCTCTGACTCTAATAACTCTCTTGGAATCGCCGCGGTGTTTAAAGCTACAAATGGACCGTCTGCACGCGGACTGAGCTCATGTAATGCTTGTGCCACCAGCTCCTTACCCGTACCCGTTTCGCCGTTAATTAACACGGTGACATCCAATTGAGAGATGCGCCCTAAAATGCGGAAAACTTCTTGCATCGCGGGTGCTGCGCCAATGATATTTAAAGGCTGTTTACTCGTTTTAGCAGCTCGTTTTGGTTTCGAAACCCCACCTGATAAACGACGTTTTACAGCACGGTCGATTAAGGAAGTGGCTTCATCTATATCAAAAGGCTTAGGCAAGTATTCAAAGGCTTTACTTTGGAAAGACTTTACCGCGGTATTCAAGTCAGAATGTGCTGTCATGATAATGACAGGAATTTTGGCATCCTTTTCATGAATCGCTTCCATAAAGGTCAAACCATCCATTCCAGGCATTCTGATATCACTGAGTACCGCCACAGGTGGCGATTCGTCAAAGACAGAGAGCGCAGTGATAGGCGAGTCAAAGACTTTCACTGTATAAGGTTTATCTTCGAGAGCCGCTTCTAACACCCAGCGAATCGAGGCATCATCATCGACAATCCAGACGATTGGATTCATTTCTTGCAGGTCGTTCATGCTTGTTATTCCCTTTGTTTCAATGGTAAATAGACATTGAATACCGTTAGTCCAGGCTTACTCTCAGCCACAATCAAACCGTCATGTTTACGCAAAACATTTTGCGACACTGGTAGACCTAATCCCGTCCCCTGCTCTTTACTGGTGACCATCGGGTAGAAGATAGAATCCATTATCGAGTCTGGAATACCCTCCCCTTCATCTATAAGACTGATGACGGCTACTAGAGGGTAAGTTTGAGTACCCAGTGTAAACTTGTGTTCAACACGCGTTTTAATGGTTAAAAAACCGCCGTGTTTTTCCATGGCTTGTAGAGCATTTTTTATTAAGTTTAGTAAGGCTTGAACCATCGCTTCAAAATCCATCAGTATTTCAGGAATACTAGGATCATAATCAAGTTTTATATAAATATTAGACGGCTGCTCACCCTTAATAATCTTTAATACATAACGTATGAGCTCATGAATATTATGCAGTTCTTTCCTCTCTCCGCTTTTAGGGCCAAGCATGCTGTCGACAAGATTTGTTAGACGCAAGACCTCCTTAGAAATAATTTCTAGGAAAGCTAAATCTCGATCACCTGGTTCATGGCGTTTCTGCAGTAGCTGAGTCGCACCCAAAATACCCGCTAAGGGGTTTTTAACCTCATGGGCAAGCGTCTTTATTAATAGATTACCTGCTTCGTACTGGTGCCAACGTTCATCCTCCTCAACAATACGATGATGACGTTCGGTATTATAGATTTCGAATAACCAGCCTTTATTACCCTTGAGTTCACAGGGTGAAATAGTACAACTAACACGGATTTTATACAGATCAGGCAAATCAATTGAATATTCGTGAATGGTGACTCTTTTTTCCGTTGCCTGCCCAATATCACTGAGCAGGCCTGGTAATAAAGCCGACCATGGTTTACCTTGCAACCGGCTTTGGCTCATATGAAACAGTTCACCTGCCGCGACATTAAGGTACTGTACCCTTTCAGCACTATCGACCCAGATAACAGACGTGACTAGCCCATCAAAGATCTCTTCACAGAATTCGACTGAGCTTTTTTTAACTGTTTTCATTTTTTTTACTCACCATTAATGCCATTGCCAATCGATAATCAATGGCATGTAGTTCCGTTTCATTAACCGATACCAATAAAGGGCCATTTAAGGGAGCGCTGTTTCTCACCTCAATCCATTCACCGGTGGTTAAACCAATAGAAGCTAAATATCTTAACTCTTCAGGACTGCGGTTTTTAATACGTTTAAGTTGAACCGATACACCTAATTCAATTTCATTTAAAGGCGTCCAGTTTTGGGGAATCATAATCCCTTCTACAGTTGGAATTGGGGCTCCGTGTGGATCATGAGTGGGTTGTCCCAAATCATCCCACATACGATTGGTTAACAGATCCGATACGGAATGCTCTAGGACTTCGGCTTCTGCATCAACCTCATCCCAAGAATACCCCAATCTTTCAACCAAATACTGTTCTAATATTCTGTGTTTACGTATCATATTTAGGGCTATTTTTCGCCCTGAAGGGGTTAAGCTCACCCCATAATAAGGTGCATACTCAATATGACCTTTCTCAGACAATTTCTTTAGCATATTTGAAACAGACGCTTGGGAGATAGATAACCTTTCTGCAATCGAAGAGGTTTGCACACCCTTACCTGATGGCGTTTGGCTTTCAAGTTTGTAAATAATCTTCAGGTAATCTTCTAAGGCTTTCGACACCATAACTCTTTCCTTAAAATGTGAATAGAGGACTCAATTATTTATGCGTACCGATCATTATTTCACGCACCACGTCCGCATCTGGAAACGCAAACACATAAAGAATCACGAAGATAATCATAAAGAATATTCGGGTAACACTTTTAAATGGAATACGGGGATGACTGATAATGATCAATGCAAGACCCGAAACAATACCACCACTCGCCCCAAGCGTTGCCGCTAGCATGGCTAATAAAGCGCCAAATGCCATGACATAATAGTGCCAAGTAAACTTTGCTTTTTGTTCATTCATTGCTAATATCCCTATCATTCAAATTTAGTTGCCATTTTACAAGAAAAGCAGCCCCCAAATACCCTATTTTCCATTTTAGGGTTCCATTTTGGTGCATTTTTTAATTTATTTTGGTAGACATAGTACTTAAGAAGAGGTTTATTATGAAAGATCCTATTATCGTTATCGGCCTAGGTGAATTAGGCAGTGTTTTTGCACGTGGTTTTTTACGCTTAGGTTATCCCGTTCAGGGCATTACACGCCAAATGGACAAACAGGCTGTTGCTGAGCAGATCCCCAACCCAAACGCGGTTATGGTTTCTGTGGGTGAAGCTGACATAGTAGAAGTGCTTGCAACGCTACCCAAACAATGGGCCGATAAAACGATTCTCATTCAAAATGAGCTGTTGCCACGTGATTGGATAGCCGCAGAGATCCAGAGCCCAACGGTGGTTTCCGTCTGGTTTGAAAAGAAAAGAGGTATGGATAGTAAAGTCGTATTACCTTCTCCTGTCTATGGCCCAAAGTCTAAGCTGGTATTCGAAGCCTTAGCACAACTTGATTTACCAAGTTTTATTTTGGATTCCGAAGCCGAGTTAAATTATGAATTAGTGCGTAAAAATCTTTATATCCTAACCACCAATATAGCTGGCTTGGAAGTGGGTGGAAATGTCGCTGAATTAGCCGAAAACCATGCTGAAGTTATGCAAGCCGTCGCCAATGATGTACTAGACATTCAAGACTGGTTAACCAATAGTAATAATGATCGAAGTCATTTAATGAAAGGCTTACAAGAAGCTTTTAACGGTGATCTAGAACACGGTTGCATGGGTCGTTCTGCACCTGCTCGCTTAAAACGTGCTCTCGGCTTTGCAGAACAAGCATCCTTAGAAGTCAGTACTTTAAAGCGCATCGCCAAGAGTCGTTTATAAGTCACCAGGCCTGGTGACTTATAAATATTTAGCTTAAAAACGAGTTATAAAAAAGCCCCCTATTTCAATCTGAAACAAGGGGCTTCTCATACGATATTCAAAGTAAATCAGCAGATTTCATGGCGCTTTAATCTAATCTTCAAACTCAGCATCGTAATAGAACTTTTGCACATCATCCAAATCGTCCAATAAATCGAAGAACTTATTCAGTTGCTCTAAATCCTCTCCACTCACGAGATGAGGAATTTTAGGTAGAAATTGAATTTCATCGACTTCGAAATCAAGCTCACCAAATGCATCGATCAATGCATTTTTAACTTTAGCGTATTCTGTATTCGGAGCATATACCGTAATGAAACCATCTTCACATTCAATATCGGTAACATCAACATCAGCCATCATTAAAGCTTCTAAAGCCGCTTCTTCGTCTTCTCCTTTATAAGAGAGGATCGCTGAATGATCAAACATGTGGCTTACACTACCTTGGGTACCGATTTTGCAATCGACCTTAGTAAAGCAGAGACGAACATCCCCAAAAGTACGATTAGCGTTATCTGTTAAGCAATCGATAATAACCATGGTATTTCCAGGAGCATAACCTTCATAACGCGACAGTGTAAAATCTTCACCACCGCCACCTTGAGCTTTGGCAACCGCTTTCTCAATAACATGTGTTGGTACTTGGTTCTTTTTAGCGCGCTCAATCAAACCACGTAACGCTAAGTTACCATCTGTATCGGTACCACCGGTTTTAGCACATACATAGATTTCACGACCAAATTTACCGTAAACTTTTGTCTTGGCATCTGCCGTCTTAGCCATAGATGCTTTACGGTTTTGATAAGCTCTTCCCATTGCGTTATTGCTCCTTTAATTTTTAACTCCAAATTTTTACACGATTACACGATTATTTAATCAGACTTTTAAGTAAAAGATCGGCCAGGCCTGGTTAAAAACAAAACTATTCATCTTTTTCATGTATTTACCTGTAAAATCACCGCCCAAACTTCGTATAAGATGCTCCAAAAGTGTTAGTGACGAAATTTTAACTATCCTAAGGTGTGTTCAGTGGCTTTAAAACCAAAAATTTACAAACTCAAATTAACCCTGTCAGATCTCAATCGAAATCATTATGACACGCTTAATTTAACGATTGCCCAACACCCTTCTGAAACCGCTGAACGCATGATGGTTCGAGTCGTGGCATTTGCATTCAATGCCCAGGAATTTCTTAGCTTTACCAAAGGGCTAAGTGCGATTGAAGAGCCTGATATTTGGGCGAGAACCTTAGATGATCAAATCTCTTTGTGGATTGACGTTGGGGAGCCTGCGGCCGATAGAGTAAAGAAATCAACACGATTGGCGCACGCCGTAAAAGTGTATAGCTTCAATACCAAAGCTGATGTGTGGTGGAGTCAGAATCAAGCCGCATTCAGTAAATTAGACGCCTCTCTGTATCGACTAGAGTGGTCTCAAATTCAAGACCTTGCTAAACTCATACAAAGAAGCATGGATTGGACAGTCACCATTACCGGTGATTCAGCCTACTTCGCAACAGAGTCTGGGGAAGCTGAGATTACATTACAAACCTTACAACTGGTGGAATAAAGACCTTACAGGAACCATTATTGGCTGTAATTATTTCGAAGCTAAGTTGACGCTTGCTGTATAGTTAGAATTAAAACCTAAATTTTAAAAAACCAAATTAGATCAAGAACTTTTATGAACAGACGCAAAAAAATCATCCAAAAATTATCTAAAAATTATAAGCGGGCTCAGGCTAAAAAACAGCCTAATAGCAAACCACCTTATATTGCCAAAGCTGATAGAGAAGAGACTGAAGAAAACAGTTCTGAAAATCAGGCTGAGCAGTCTACAGACGCTTAAATTTTGCCCAAATAATTTACACACACCTTACAAGCCATCCAACCCACTGCGCAATCGCACAATAAGGGTTTTGACCAGGAAACAATAAATGACACATAATGATATCTTACGCCGCATTCGCTTCACCTTTGATTTAGACGACACTAAAATGATTGCAATCTTTGCCTCTTCAGGCCAGGAAGTAACGCGTGAACAGCTAAGTAACTGGTTAAAGAAAGAGGATGATGAATCTTATGTAGAAATGGCTGAAGTTGAATTAGCCGCTTTTCTAAACGGCTTCATAAATGAGAAACGTGGTAAAAAAGAGGGTGAACAGCCGATTGCTGAAACCCACTTAACCCACAACATCATTTTCATGAAGCTGAAAATTGCTTTAAATTTAAAAGCCGAAGATGTATTGGAAATTTTAGCGTTAGCAGACTTCCGTTTAAGCAAACATGAACTGAGTGCTTTCTTCCGTAAACCAGGCCATAAGCACTATCGTGAATGCAAAGACCAGATTTTACGCAATTTTTTAAATGGTCTGCAAAAAATGCATCGCCCAACACCAGAGCAAGCATAAAACTTTAGCGTCTGACGACACACCCCTTCTTAAGCACACATAAAACACTTATCCAAAGCAAGAAGCCTTAACTTAACATTAAATTGCTTAAGCGGGCTTTCCTGTAGCTTTAGCGCCCTTATTAGACATCAACTAAGCTCCGCTTAAAGCTATCCCATCTGACGACACAACCCCCTTTTAAACTCTCATAACACACTCATAAGTTAAGAATATTAAATGGCTTAAGCAGGCTCTCCTGTGTCTTTCGTGCGACTTATGAAACCTCAGCTAAGCCCTTGCACTTCACTCGATTAAAGCACGGTCAAACTGAATGGTTTGACCCTACGCTCACATGGTTTTGTAAGGCCGCAGGACATGTACTACGCTCACATAGTTCTGTAAAGCGGTAGGATATACCAGGCCTGGTAAGTTCTTATTAAAAGCAGTGATCTCTTTAGAAAAGCATATTACGTTATCTGGGATAAGATTAAGGGGCATAAATTGGAGGCAATAAAAAAGCCCCGTACTTCAGAAGAAATACGGGGCTTTAGAATATGGTGGGCCGTGCGCGATTCGAACGCGCGACCAATTGGTTAAAAGCCAACTGCTCTACCAGCTGAGCTAACGGCCCTGATAGAAGTATTCTGTATGTGATTCCATTAAAACAAATGGTGGGTCGTGCGCGATTCGAACGCGCGACCAATTGGTTAAAAGCCAACTGCTCTACCAGCTGAGCTAACGACCCTCACTGGAATGCGCGTATTATACAAGTCTGAGGGAACTCTGCAAGCCTTTTTGGAAATTAATATCAGGTATTTTTAATCTGAATCAAAATCGCTTCTCACCGCAAATTCATACAAATAGAAAACTTGCTTTAATCCCAATACCTTAGGGAGCAAACAGACTTTAAAAGTTAGAAAATCTGCAATAAATAAAAGTTTGTTTAGTCGTCGTGT
>VCMI01000039.1 GCA_006222135.1 Thiomicrorhabdus sp.
ATGGAWCAGRYGACGCAGAATTGAACGTATTGAGCATGATGACTTAAAAGGACATAAGTACACGTTTTTAGAAAACCGACAAAACTTATCGGATAAACAGGAAAAGTCATTATCAGACATGCTTGAGCTTTACCCCACTCTAGGCAAGGCATACCGATTGAAAGTGCTGTTCAATGATGTATGGGACATGCCAAATAAAGTGGCGGCAACGACGTTCCTGACCAACTGGTGCAGAGAGGTCGAAGAGTCAACTATTCCCGCCTTTATGGCTTTTGCAAAAACGGTCAAAAGACATTGGTCTGGAATTATTCACTTTGTCGAGTCGCGTATTAGCAACGGTATTTTGGAAGGCATTAATAGTAAGGTGCAATTAGCCAAAAGACGCGCCAGAGGCTATCGCAATATCGGGAATTTCATCAACATGATTTATTTCCTATGCGGAAAACTGAAATTCAACTACCCACTCTATTTCACATAGAGCCTCTTTTATAAATACTATTTCGATAATCATCGTTATAGGTTTGTTTGTTATGCTATTGTTTCTTACATCGATTGCCAGCGGCAACCCCCATTCAAGGAGAAGCAAATGAAAATCATAACGGTGTTTACTTTTAGTCTCGCCTGCCTAATGAGCTTTGCGAGCCATGCCGAATCAACTAGCACTTACCAAGATCCGTTACCGATTGCCACAAACCTGCAAACTCTTGGTCAGCAAGCGCTCAAACAGAACATCCCCATTGCCATTTTATTTAGTGCGAAAGGGTTAAGTTCGACTAAAAAACTCAAAGATTTGGCACTCTATCCGGCATTGCTATCCGGCAATCTGGACGGGCGCGTCTTATTTACCGAGATTGAGGTTAATGTGGATTCTCAAACCCTCGACTTTTACGGCGAACCCATGGCGAACAAAGAGTATAAAGCACTCTATAACTTAAGCAGTTTGCCCGTGGTTATTTTTGTCGATGGCGAAGGTGATGTCGTCAGTGAACAGCTCCTTTCAGGCGCATATGACTACTATTACTTTTATCTGAAACAATCCATTAACCATGCGCTTAAGACGTTAAATAATCCAAACCGAATTCCTGACCTATAACAGTACTTGGATCGTTTCTATGCCTGTCTACGGGCTTGCGCCTGTCTAAAAAAGTGTATCATTGAAAGCCACCAGGCCTGGTGACTTCTTACTCCGGCATATCCTGTAAAAATGGAAACTGTGTACGCACCTGTTGAACTTGCGAAGTCTCAATGTCGGTAATAATAACTTCGTCATTGGCTTTACCGTAAGAAAGCACTTCTCCTAGCGGGCTAATCACCATCGAACCGCCACTATAATTTAAATCATTGCCATCTCTACCCACTCGATTCACACCGACTATAAAACATTGGTTTTCAATGGCGCGAGCTGTCAGCAAGGTTTCCCAATGTGATTGACGTGATTCAGGCCAGTTGGCAATCACAAAAATAACCTCTGCTTCTCCAGCGACTTTGCGGAACAGTTCTGGAAAACGTAAGTCATAACAGATAAATAAGCTGCAAGTAACGCCATTAAGTTCAAAGAGAGAGGGTTGATTGCCGGGAGGATAGATCGCCTGTTCATTGGCATAAGAAAACGGCATTTGCTTGATATAACGTGCACTTCTCTGTCCAGAAGGCGTGAACACCCAGCCCGAGTTTCGATAGATAACAGCTTCTTCATCCACCTCCGCCTCAGCGACACCTGCCATGAGATAAATACCAAACTCTCCGGCTAGCTTGGCTAAGTTACTCAGCAATTCATTAGCCGCTGACGTAAACCGCTCAGGGTGCATCGAGAAACCCGTGTGAAACAACTCAGGCAAAACCACTATATCAATCTTTTGCGCTTGTGGCCCTTGCCCTATGATGTCGATTAACTGCGAACGTAAAGAGTCAATATTTGAAGAGCTCTCTTCCCAAACCCCACTCCACTGTAAACTAGCAATTTTCAATACAACCTCCTGCTCACGCTACAGAGATGGCTTTTCACCATTATTAGCTTTCATCAGTATATCGAGTACATTTGAGGATTCTCAAATATCGATACAACACTAGCCTTGCTACCATTCTACAAGCGATTTAGCCTAATTAACTCTATTTAAAAGGTTAAGAGTCAAAATAAGGGAATAAAAAAGCCCGCTAATCCATTCCGGACTAGCAGGCTGTTTTCGTCAAACGGCTTGAGCTGTAAACTTAAGCTAAGGTCGACAAATAAGACTCATAGTCACCACGGAAATCTAGACTTGTCCCATCATCTTTCATAATCAAAAGACGAGAAGCCACCGAAGAGATGAACTCTCTGTCATGTGATACAAATATAATCGTACCAGGGTAATCGACCATTGCTTGGTTTAGAGACTCAATAGACTCCATATCCATGTGGTTGGTCGGCTCATCCATAATCAAGATATTTGGTTTTTGTAGCATTAACTTACCAAATAACATACGCCCTTGCTCGCCCCCAGAAAGGACTTTCACGGACTTATCAATGTCTTTTTGAGAGAACAACAAACGTCCTAAAACGGCGCGAAGCGCTTGCTCATCGTCACCTGGCTGTTTCCATTGGCTCATCCAATCAAACAAGTTCAGATCTTCCTCAAAATCATGACCGTGATCCTGACCGTAATAACCAATCTTAACGTTATCAGACCATTTGACGGCACCAGAGGTTAAATCTGTATCGCCGTTCAAACATTTTAAGAAAGTGGTTTTACCGACACCGTTAGCACCGATAACCCCTAACTTCTCGCCAACGTCCAACATCAAGTTAAGATCGTTAATAACCAGGTTATCTTCACCTTCATTGTCAGAATAGACCTTGACAAGACTGTCGACTTCTAATGCTAAACGGAATAATTTTTTATCCTGTTCAAAACGGATAAATGGATTCACTCGACTAGAAGCTTTGACTTCAGAAAGTTCAATCTTATCGATCGCTTTAGCACGAGAACTCGCTTGCTTGGCTTTAGAGGCGTTTGCAGAGAAACGACTAACGAAGGCCTTCAGCTCGTTAATTTGTCCTTGCTTCTTGGCGTTATCGGATAGTAGTTGGTCACGCACTAGAGTAGAGGCTTCCATATACTGATCATAATTACCAGGATAGAGACGTAATTCACCATAATCTAAATCGGCCATATTCGTACAAACACTGTTTAAGAAGTATCGATCATGAGAAATAATGATCATGGTACTTTTACGCTCATTCAGAATATTTTCCAACCAAGTGATGGTATTAAGATCCAAGTTGTTGGTTGGCTCATCTAGCAATAATATATCTGGATTAGAAAATAGAGCTTGCGCTAATAACACACGTAACTTCCAACCTGGAGCCACTTCACTCATTGGTCCGAAATGCTGTTCTACCGGAATCTCAAGACCCAACAATAACTCACCAGCACGGGATTCAGACGTATAACCATCCATCTCACCAAACTGAACCTCTAGGTTAGCAACCAGCATACCATCCGTTTCACTCATCACAGGTAAGCTGTAAATACGATCGCGCTCACGTTTGACTTCCCATAACTCAGGCTGTCCCATAATGACGGTATCCACAACACTGAACTCTTCAAAAGCGAACTGATCCTGTTGCAATTTACCGACGAGTTCATTTTCATCCACACTCACGGAACCCGATGTCGGAACTAAATCGCCCCCTAAGATTTTCATAAAGGTCGACTTACCGCAACCGTTGGCACCGATTAGACCGTAACGTTTACCGCCACCGAACTTAACTGAGATATCTTCAAAAAGGGGTTTTTCACCAAACTGCATGGTGATATTAGCTGTTGAAATCAAAACTTCTTCCTACTATTTACTTGGAAAGACGCCTTATATTTGTATACAAACAAGACAATCTAAAAATGGGGGGTTATAAATTGGCGCTATTGTGCCATAAATTCATGGTAAACGTTTGTTTTAAATGTAAAAACCCCCAAAAAACCAGGCCTGGTCGTTTGAGGGTTTCGTCAAAAAATGACTTAATCGCAAAATTAAATCATCAAACTTATCAACGGATTAAATCACTTCACTGAGTAAAGTATTCATGCGTTTAATGAAGGCGGCTGGGTTTTCTAAAGAATCCCCTTCTGCCAACTGAGCTTGCTCTAACAAGAACAGAGACCACTCTTTCAGCTTAGTCTCATCTTCAATCGACTCTAGTTTTTTAACTAAAGCATGATCTGGATTCAATTCTAAAACAGGCATCTGCTTAGGCATTGCTTGTCCCATCTGTTCCATCATGCGTGCCATATGCGCTGACATATCACCTTCAGCACTCACCACACAGGCAGGTGAATCTGTTAGACGGCTGGTCATGCGAACATCTGAAACAACATCCTTAATAACCGCTTTCACTTTATCTGTTAAAGCTTCGCGCGTTTTTTTCTCATCTTCAGACAGGTCTTTTTCAGCTTCATCTTCAAACTCTTTTAGATCTGCAGAAGTAATCGATTTAAGCTGTTTACCTTCAAAGTCCGTCAAATGAGAAACTAACCACTCATCAATACGGTCTGACAACAACATGACTTCGATGCCTTTTTTACGGAACATCTCAAGGTGCGGACCGCCTTTCGCAGCGGCATGGGTATCGGCCACAATGTAGTAAATCGATTCTTGGTCTGGCTGCATACGATCAACATATTGAGCGAATGAGACACGTTGCTCGTCACTCGTTTCATCTTGAGTAGAGGCAAAACGCATTAACTGAGCAATCTTATCTTTATTCGCAAAGTCTTCTACCAAACCTTCTTTCATGACTTGACCAAACTCATCCCAGAAGGTGTTGTAATTACCTTGATCTTCAGCCGAAGACAGCTTGCTTAATTCAGTCAAAATTCGTTTAACCGAAGCGCCACGAATCTTATCAACCACTTTATTGCTCTGTAATATTTCGCGCGAAACGTTCAACGGTAAGTCAGCAGAATCAATGACGCCACGTACAAAACGTAAGTAAGTCGGCATTAACTGTTCTGCGTCATCCATTATAAAGACACGCTTAACATACAACTTTAAGCCATAACGACGGTCACGCTCATAGAGATCAAACGGCGCTTTTTTAGGGATATACAACAGAGAGGTATATTCCAAAGTCCCCTCAACTTTATTATGGATATGTGCAAGCGGCTCGCCAAAGTCGTGCGTAATCGTTTGGTAGAAGTTAGTGTAATCTTCTTCGCTTAGGTCTGATTTAGACTGAGTCCACAAAGCCGTTGCTTTATTGACCTGCTCAAAGGTACCCATTGGTTTTTGCTCTTTCGCTTCTTCATCCCACTCTGAAGCGGCCATTTTAATAGGGAAACTAATATGGTCAGAGTAAGTGGTGATGATATTCTTTACACGTGCTTCTTCTAAAAACTCGTCCATATCTTCTTTAAGATGCAGAACTACCTCAGTCCCTTTAGTCGCCTTCTCAACGGTTTCTAAGGTAAATTCACCTTCACCTTGAGAAATCCACTTAGTGGCTTCAGTTGCTGGAACACCGGCTTTACGTGTCGTTAAGATGACCTCATCAGCCACAATAAAAGAGGAGTAGAAACCAACCCCGAATTGACCAATCAGGTGAGAGTCTTTCGCTTGATCACCGGTCATGTTTTCTAAGAATTTTTTAGTTCCAGAATTGGCAATCGTTCCGATGTTCGCAATGACTTCGTCACGACTCATACCAATACCATTATCTGAAATGGTCAGAGTACGGCTTTCTTTATCAAATTCAACCTGAATGAAAAGCTCTTCTTCCCCCTCGGTTAAGGCATCATTTGAGACCGCTTCAAAACGTAACTTATCCAAAGCATCAGAAGCATTGGAAACAAGTTCACGTAGAAATATTTCTTTATTTGAATATAACGCGTGAATCATTAACTTTAGAAGTTGATTCACTTCGGTCTGAAACGCGTGAGTTTCGGTTGTACTCATTGATAAATCTCCAATTTATGTTGTTTAATGTGTAGATGTCCATTTCATAGGGTTAATAAAGTTATTTTTCAAGGCTATTAAACAAAAAAAGCACAGAATATTCTGTGCTTTTCGTGAGTGTAAATCGTTCAGTATTTTCTAATCTAATTTAGAAACCCGATTCTACTTGAATCTTTTTATTGTTAGCGACGGCTCTTAAAGCGTTTGCAATATTATCTGGTGCATTCGAAATACTCATAAAACTACCACTCCCCATCATAGAAAGATGTGGCCAGTTCACTGCAATTCGGAACTTACCGTTTAAAGCCATAACCTCACCATCGACCACTAAAATTTCATAAGGAAAGTGGGCCGCATGGGTCATTCCCTTTTTATTAATCGCTTCACTGATAAAGTTATCTGAGGCTTCTTTGTACTTTAAAGCCACGCCAAAGACACTCATCTTTTTGCCTGGGATATCTATGCGATATACTTTAGAAGAACCTGCCATCTTAGCCGTCAAGCCCGCTTCAACCGATTTCAGTGCAGCTTCATGCGAGTCAAACTCGGCCAGCTCATCTTCATCATCAAAATAGGGCATCATCATCTTATAGTGGTAACCACGTAACTCATCGTCACTGATAGGTTCATCTGCGCCGTACTCTTTTTGCGCGCCTAAAGCGCTCTTCATAGCACTCTGTACAGGTTGGATATCGCCTTTCATGCGATAGACGTTCCACATATACGCAGGATTAGTATAGCTAACGTCAACATCTGCACCTTTTTGAACTACAGCAATACGTTCCATTGCCCCAAAGCCGCCATTTTCAGACTGTCCAGCCATCGACTTCAGTGCCGAGTTAGTCACAACAATAACCTGGGTATTGGCGCTTGGAGAATAACTACCGACAACTTCAAAACCATTTTCTTTTAATGTCGCTTGGGTACTCTCGATTGCACTCTGCAAGCTAGCGCCTACTTGAGTATTACCCTGCACGAAGGGCATGTACTCTGCTGCCATGGATGTCATAGGGACAGCTAAAAGGGTTGCACTCAATAGCGAAGATTGAATGAGTTTCAGACTAAAAGACTTAAGTTGCATAGATTACCTCTTTGTTTTAGAAATCGATGGACAAATCATCGGCCTGACCTATTGTTATAAATTTTACTAATAAATTAAAGATGAATTATTTTATGCCCGAATAAACTCTTTGCAAAATAACGTTATACGGCACTCCTCGTAAAAATACAGACATAAAAAAACCCGTTTCAACGGGTTTTAAAAAGATCAGATGGAAAAAATTAAACTTTAAAATAACTCATCTTCATCCTCAACCTCTTCAGCCTCATGCATTCTCTGTTTCATACGCTCTTTCATAATAGAAATCGCTTCTTGTACAGGGATATTCTGATCAAAGACGAGTTCAAATAACTCCTCTTCTGCTCGCATGGTTGTACCTTGACGAACACTTGTTTTAAAAACTTCCCACTCGCTTGCATCTTTAACACGCATTTCGTGAGAAACAATCTCCGCAAGACCTGATATATCGTGAGAGACATGCTCTAGGCGCTGACTCAACTTATCATAAAATTGAAAGGCGACAATCGCTTGATTCATTTTAGACGCAAGTTCACTGGCTTCACTCTGTAATTCGTTTTGCAACGCCTGCGCTGGCTCTCCAGCCAAAGCTGCAATTCTCAGACTAAACGCCTGAATCTGCTCAATATGCTGCGACATATAGGTAAATGAATCAATTAACGTATTGACCGAGTTATCACCCTCAGTTATCGATAAATCGATTTGAGCCACTGATAAATTTAAAATTAAAATCGTTTGTTGAACTTCTTTTGAACCAAGTGAAAACTCTTCGCCTGCCATAATGACCTCTAAAAAATAAAAACGTAATTATTAAACCAATCTGTTTGGACGTTATGCCGCATGCGATTGCGCGCTGCCACCTTTATGGCTGGTCACCGTTTCCATTACATCTAAAATAAGAGAGACGGTACCATCCCCTAAAATAGTGGCTCCCGCAATGCCGTCAATCTTCATAAAGTTGCTTTCTAAACTTTTAATAACCACTTGCTGCTGTCCAAGCAAATCGTCGACAAAAACACCTGCACGCTGTCCACCGGACTCAATCACAACCAGCAAACCATCCGCTAGGTCTTCTTTCGCTCCATCTACACCCAGTTTTTTATGCAAACGAATAACGGGAATATAGCGATCACGTAACTTGTACAACTCCGTCTCTCCAGCAATGCCTTTAACCAAAGATTTATCCACTTGAATCGACTCAATAATAGAGACCAATGGGAAGACAAAGGTCTGGTTGCCAACAGAACACAGCTGACCATCTAAGATAGCTAAGGTTAATGGTAGCGTAATCGTAAAGACGCTGCCTACGCCGACGGTTGTTTTAACATCGACAGAACCACCCAGCCCTTTAATGTTACGACGCACCACATCCATACCCACGCCACGGCCAGAGATATCACTCACCACGTCAGCCGTTGAGAAACCAGCATGAAAAATCAGATCGACGATTTCATCTCGGGTTAAGTTGTGATCCGCTTCAATCACCCCTTTTTCAATGGCTTTTGCTTCTATTCTATCTGGATTAATTCCAGCACCATCATCGGTGATTTGAATCAAAATACTGCCACCCTGATGGAAAGCCGCCATTTTAACGACCCCCATTTCTGGTTTACCTGCCGCCACTCTTACTTCTGGCTGTTCAATACCATGATCAATCGAATTACGTACAATGTGTACTAATGGATCGGTTAACTGTTCGAGCATCGTTTTATCAAGCTCCGTGCCCTCCCCTTCCATCACCAAATCAATTTGCTTACCGAGTTTCTGACTTACATCGTGCACAATCCGAGGTAAACGGTTAAAAGCAAAACTGACCGGCAACATACGAATATTCATAACACTTTCTTGAAGCTCTCGCGTATGGCGTTCTAAATGCATTAAGCCTTCTTTTAATTTCTCAACCCAATCACCGTCTTCATCTGAGCCTTTACCACTATTCGCTTCTGCGGCGTACTCGCCAAACTGACTCAACATTGATTGGGTAATAACAAGTTCGCCAACCAAGTTAACCATTTGATCAATTTTGCTTAAGTCTACGCGAATCGAACCTTCTTGTTTAGGGGCTTTAGCCGCCGGCTTTTCATCTTTTTTAACGGCCGCGGCTACGGGTTTGGCAACTGCGGCGACAGGCGTTTCCACTTGGGTAATCGCAGTAACTGGAACCGCATCAACCTCTGCGGAGGCAGGTGCGGTTATAGTAATTTCAGCACCATCACCGTCAATCCATTCAAAGACTTCTTTGATATCGTCCTCATTAACCGAATCACCTGAAAGTCTCAAATCCCACTTAAGGTACAATAATTCGGGATCAAACAGTTCTAATTCAGGTAAGGCCGTGAGATCCGTTTTGACAGAGAGCTTGCCGAGCGTTTCGAGTTCACGAAAAATACGAATCGGCTCATTTCCAGTCTGCAGCAACTCTTTTTCTGGCGCGAGTTGAATCTGCCATTCACCACCAGTGGGTTCAGCGGATTCATCCACGGGGACGTCAAGAGCTGAATCAGCAGACTCTCCGCCCAATATCGCTTCCAAGACTTGTTGAACGGCACTGGCACGTTCTTCATCAATTGGATCATGATTCTGTAGTTTAGAGAGCATGTCCCTAAGGACATCCACGGCCGCTAACATCGCATCAATAGATTCCTGCGTAACTTCTCTTCGACCGTCACGCATCTCATCCAATAAAGTTTCTAGAACATGAGTAAATCCCGCAATCTCGCTGAATCCAAACGTTCCACTCCCTCCTTTAATAGAGTGTGCTGCACGAAAAATTTCATTAATTTTCTCATTATCAGGAACGCCAGTAGGCAAATCCAATAGGCCTGTCTCCATGAGATCCAAACCTTCAAAGCTCTCTTCGAGGTAAGTTAAGCGAAAAGTTTCCATCATATCCATACTGTTTATTCCTTAGAAAAGTTCTGCATCGCCTTCAACAGGCTTAGATTCAATTTTTGTAATATAGCGACTTTCTTGATCGGCCAGTGACTGATTATGCATTGCATTCAAACGCCTAACGCGTGCCCGACCACTCAAGGGGTAATACAACACCTTTCGTGGATAAATATCGCCAATGTCTTGTGAGATTATTTTAAAGCCTTCAGTGTAAATGTAATCAAACGCGAAGCCAATATTGTACCAACCAATATTGGTCATCGAACTCATGATGCGACCCCCACCAAAAAGTTTAAACTCTAAACGCTCTCTTTTGCCGCCAGCAGAGAGGATGGCGTTAACTAAATTTTCCATGGCATAGTTACCATATCGATTTGCATCTGATAACTCTGTTGGACGGTTTGAATTTTTATCAACCGGTAACATGAAATGATTCATGCCTCCGACCCCTGCAATTGGATCTCTGACACAGGCAGAGATACAAGAACCCAAAACGGTTTCAATGCGCTCATTTTTCTGGGTGACGTAAAACTCACCCGGTAAAATCTTAATGGTGGTTATCCCTTCTGCTGGATCAACACTTTTTTGCATAATGGCTAACTTTACTCATAAATTAACAGCGTATTTTAAGGTGGAGACAGACCAGAATTATTGTTCAAATCTTTATATTGCCTGTTATATTCGCATTGTTTCAGACAACAGGCAAGACTCAACTGCATCACTTTTGTTTAGGCAACCTCTATGAATTTAAGAATCAATCAAGCCGGACTTTAACTGTCGCTTAATTTCCTTATGGTGTGCTCTACGTGATTTAAAAAAGTTACTTAATTGTGCACTGCATTCTGCCTGCAAAATCCCTGAAGCAATCTCGAGTTTGTGGTTGAGATTTTCATTTGCGACAAGATTAAAAACCGAACCCGCAGCACCGGTTTTTAAATCGGGTGCCGCGTAAACTACGCGTGCGACCCGAGCATGCACCATTGCAGAGGCACACATAGGGCAAGGCTCCAGAGTGACATATAAGGTAGAGTCCATTAAACGATAATTTTCGACGGCTTGACCGGCACTCTTTAATGCCATCATCTCGGCATGCCCAGTAGGATCATGACTTTGAATAGACTGATTCCAACCTTCTGCAATCAGCTTCCCTGCTAAAACAATGACCGCACCCACAGGAACTTCCCCTTGAGACCCCGCCTTCTCCGCCAAGCTATAGGCATATTTCATCCAAAACAGATCTTGCTCTTCTTGTGAAAGATCCTTTGGACAGGTCTGGTCAGTTTTAAGAATCGCTTTTGGCATAATCATTCTCTAAAATAGGTTATTGCATGAAATAAGTGATGGTTTAAAAGATTCCATAAGAAATAAAAAAGGCCTTCAAAATGAAAGCCTTTAATTTAAAATTTGAATAAGTTACTTAATTTATTCCCACTCAATCGTCGCAGGTGGCTTACTTGAAATATCATAAACCACACGTGAAATCCGTGGAATTTCATTGATAATACGTCCAGAGACATGCTCTAAGAACTCATACGGTAAATGCGCCCAACGAGCGGTCATAAAGTCGATGGTTTCAACGGCACGTAGAGCCACCACATAATCATAACGTCTTGCATCACCGACTACGCCAACGGACTTAACCGGTAAGAAGACCGTAAAGGCTTGTGATGTTTTATCGTATAGATCCCACTTAACCAACTCTTCAATATAGATGTTATCGGCTAAACGTAAAATATCGGCATACTCTTTTTAACCTCACCCAAGATACGCACGCCCAAACCAGGCCCAGGGAATGGATGACGATAAACCATATTATACGGCAACCCTAAAGCCACCCCTAACTTACGCACTTCGTCTTTGAATAACTCACGCAACGGTTCAATTAAAGACATATCCATATCGTCAGGCAGCCCCCCCACATTGTGGTGAGATTTAATCACTTTGGCTTTACCCGTTTTAGAACCCGCAGATTCAATAACATCTGGATAAATTGTGCCTTGCGCTAACCACTTCACACCTTTTAACTTAGTCGATTCAGCATCAAATACTTCAATGAATTCACGACCAATGATTTTACGTTTTTTCTCTGGGTCTGCTTCACCTGCTAAAGCCGTCATAAAACGCTCTTCAACATCGGCACGAATAACCTTGAGCCCCATGTTTTCAGCAAACATGGCCATCACTTGGTCGCCCTCTTTGTAACGCAATAAGCCATGATCGACAAACACGCAAGTCAATTGATCACCAATCGCTTTATGCAGCAAAGCCGCTACGACCGAAGAGTCAACCCCTCCAGACAGACCCAACATAACCTGATCTGTTCCGACTAACTCGCGTACTTTTTTAATACTGTCATCAATGATATTTTCAATGGTCCACAACTTTTCACAACCGCATAAGGTGATGACAAAGCGTTCAAGCATTCTTAAACCTTGCTTAGAATGCGTCACTTCAGGGTGAAACTGAATACCGTAAAAACCTTTGTCTTCATTCGCCATTCCAGCAATTGGACAATTCGGCGTACTGGCCATCAACTTGAAACCTTCAGGCATAGCGTCAACACGATCACCATGAGACATCCATACATCTAACAGGCCATAGCCTTCAGGCGTGACTTCATCTTCAATCTCATTTAAGAACTTAGTATGACCGTGTGCACGTACTTGAGCATATCCATATTCATGCTCAGTCGAGTTAATGACCTTACCGCCTAACTGCTCAGCCATGGTTTGCATACCATAGCAGATACCCAAAACAGGCACACCTAGATTAAAGACGATATCTGGCGCGACCGGAGAATCATCGCCAGTGACGGTTTCAGGACCACCGGAAAGAATAATGCCTCGCGCACCAAAAGCTTCAACATCTTTTGCATCGATATCCCAAGGCTCCACTTCACAATAGACGCCAATTTCACGAATACGGCGTGCAATTAATTGCGTATATTGAGAGCCAAAGTCTAAAATAAGAATTCGATGATCATGAATGTTTGCTTGAGTCATAGTTTTTCCAAATTTGAAAAGTTTATAAAGACAAAAAGCTTTTGTAGTCCAGCTACAAAAGCTTTATTGATTTAAAGAGTGATGAAGTTAAGCCAACTTAACCATTACAGTCTATAGTTTGGCGCTTCCTTGGTAATCGTTACATCATGCACATGGCTTTCAGCCACACCAGCAGAACTCACTTTTACAAATGAAGGCTTAGAGTTCATTGTTGGAATATCCTTACAACCGGTATATCCCATACTCGAGCGAATTCCACCGCATAATTGGTGAATAATCGGTGCTAAAGGTCCTTTATAAGCGACACGTGCCTCAACACCTTCTGGCACTAATTTGTCTTCCGCATTACTAGCTTGGAAATAACGGTCACTTGAACCAGAAGGTTGCGCCATTGCGCCCAAAGACCCCATGCCGCGATACGACTTGTAAGCAAGACCCTGTAGATATTCGATTTCACCAGGAGACTCTTCTGTTCCAGCGAACATGCCACCAATCATACAAGATGCCGCACCGGCAACCAAAGCCTTCGCCACATCCCCTGAAAAACGCAGACCGCCATCAGCAATAAGAGGAACTCCCGTCCCTTGCAGAGCTTTAGCCACATTAGAAATCGCAGAAATTTGTGGTACACCCACACCCGAAACAATACGCGTGGTACAGATTGAACCCGGCCCAATTCCAACCTTAACCCCATCAGCGCCGGCTTTAACCAGATCCAAAGCCGCTTCAGCCGTGGCGATATTGCCACCAATCACATCCACTTGAGGGTAGTTCTGTTTGACCCAAGCAACACGATCTAATACCCCTTGAGAGTGACCGTGTGCCGTATCGACGATAATAACATCCACGCCAGCTGCAACAAGTGCTTCAACACGTTCTTCCGTTTCGGCGCCTGTTCCCACGGCCGCACCAACTCGTAAACTACCACTGTCATCCTTACAAGCATGTGGGTGATCGGATGACTTCATCATATCCGAAACAGTAATCATGCCTTTAAGGTCAAAAGCATCATTAACCACTAAAACACGCTCAATACGGTGTTCATGCAATAAGTTTAGAACCACTTCACGTTTTTCTTTTTCTTTAACTGTGACCAACTTATCTTTTGGCGTCATAATTTTTGCGACTGACTGCGTTAAATCCGTTACAAAACGAATATCACGCGTGGTCACGATTCCAGCCAACGCATCGCCATCCATAACAGGCGCGCTTGAAATACGATTCTTTTGAGTGACGGCGACTACTTCTGCAACCGTGTCCGTAACTTGCACAGTCACAGGATCTAAAATAACGCCATGCTCGTATTTTTTAACCTTACTGACTACATCGGCTTGCTGCTCAACCGTCATGTTTTTATGTACGATTCCGATTCCGCCTTCTTGAGCCATCGAAATCGCTAAACGTGCTTCAGTTACCGTATCCATTGCTGCAGATACAAAAGGTATATTCAATGAAATATTACGGGTTAATTTTGTTTTTAAACAAACATCTTTTGGCAACACAATTGAGTGCGCCGGAACCAATAAAACGTCATCAAACGTTAAAGCATCTTGCAATATTCTCATTTTTTCTACCTTCTATAATTCTTTATGGGTCAATCAATTATTTTTCTAAGTTATTTACCAATACTACAGGTAAAACACCATTACGTTAAATTTCAACAAGTTATAAGCTTTTAACGCAGTAAATCCTTAAAAAAACAACGTGTTTTCTATTTCATGTCGTCTATTATAAAGATTGACAGGACTGGGGTAAACTTAATAACGTAGTCTTCTGGACGAAAACAGTAAAAAACTGTTCTTAATTAGCTTTACTATCTGTCAATAGCCATTACAATGGCTTGGCGAATAAAAATTATAAAAGCGCGTTTTAGTTTAATTGGAGGATGACTAATGAAAAAATTTCGCGGTTTCAAGTAATAAGTGCAATTTAATCATGCTGCAAGTAAATCAACTTGCAGCCCCTTAAATAATTCATTAGGCGTTTTACCACCACGACTACTTCTTGGACGGTTGTTTAGCCGATCCATCACATATTGAGCTTGTTCCATTGTCACATCTCTCAAGTCCATGCCTTTTGGAAAATACTGACGTATCAGACCATTTGTATTTTCATTGATTCCTCGCTCCCAAGAAGCATAGGGGTGGGCAAAATAAATATCAGTTTCCAGCGTTTTAGCCATCAGTTCATGGTCGGCGAACTCTTTACCATTGTCATAGGTAATCGTGAGAACTTGAGATTTGATGCCGCTCATAACATCAATGACCGCTTGAGCTAACTTATCAGATTGCTTACCTTGCAATGGCACGATGAGAGTATAGAGGGTCTTGCGCTGTACAGTCGTGT
>VCMI01000040.1 GCA_006222135.1 Thiomicrorhabdus sp.
ACGACTCTGACKAMKTTAGCTCAAGCGGTCATTGATGTTATGAGCGGCATCAAATACTCAAGTTCTCACGATTACCTATGACAATGGTAAAGAGTTCGCCGACCATGAACTGATGGCTAAAACGCTGGAAACTGATATTTATTTTGCCCACCCCTATGCTTCTTGGGAGCGAGGAATCAATGAAAATACAAATGGTCTGATACGTCAGTATTTTCCAAAAGGCATGGACTTGAGAGATGTGACAATGGAACAAGCTCAATATGTGATGGATCGGCTAAACAACCGTCCAAGAAGTAGTCGTGGTGGTAAAACGCCTAATGAATTATTTAAGGGGCTGCAAGTTGATTTACTTGCAGCATGATTAAATTGCACTTATTACTTGAAACCGCGTAAACTTAAACGAGCCTATCAAAAAATATCGGAATATGAAAAATGGCCTATTGAACGTATTAATTTAGCCGCGGGTGGGTTTTCTCTAATGATGGAGGAGGAGTATCAGGAGGGGCAAGCTCTCTGTGCTCTGTTTCTAATGGATGAGCAGTTTGTCTTCGCCCAAGCCGAGTGTATTTTTATGGAAAGCAATAGATCAGACAGTACATCCATCGGACAAGCAAAACGGACTGCCTTTAAATTTACGGCCATAGCGGCCGAAGATGAAGTGCATATTGTGCGATATTTGATGAATAAAGAGTTAGAGTTAAGAACGCTTGATTAAGGCGAAAAAGTGCCATGGCAGATCATAGAAAGAGACAAATGCAAGAAATTCCGATATCTCTTGGGCAAGATGTACAACAAATCTGTGTTTGTTACGATGTTTATTCAGATGAAATTCTAGGGGCTATTCAAGATGGTGCTGACAGTGTAGAGAAGATTAGCTATCGAACCTATGCTTGCCAGGGATGTGGCAATTGTCGTTTTAAAATAGAGGCCTTACTTGAAGGTGGAGTTCCCTTAAGCGTCGAATAAATTTGGTTGATTTAACGCACGTTATTTAGAGTGTTTACGAGGCGTTAAATCAATTTAAGAATGACCAGGCCTGGTCATTCTTAAATGCATATTGGTGTCTATTTATGCCGATTCGATTGATTGTAGTACTTTGCGTTTTGATTGTACTTTCTGCCAAGCAATCGTTACAAAGAGCAACAATCCGGCACTCACGGCAATAGAGGCCGATATTGAGCTGTCTAGCCAGAATGCCAAAGCATACCCTATCAATACCGCAAGCTGAGAATAGCCTACCGCCATCCATAACATAGCTTTTAAAGAGCGTGCCACCAGATAGGCACTGCTCGCAGGAATCACCAGTAATGCCACCACTAAAATAGCACCGACCGCCTCAAATGAGGCAACAGTTGTCATTGAAACTAAGGTCATTAGAAAGTAATGCCAAAAGATAACGTTAATGCCTAAAGAGAGCGCCAGACTCGGATGGAAAGCGATGGTTTTAAGACGATTAAAACTGATGATAATACTGCTTAAAACGATCATAAAGACAATACCAATTCCCCAAAAAGCACGCGGTCCAATGTCAAAGCCAGATCCGGTGTCGAGATTACCAATATAAAGGGTATCGAAAGGGATAAAAGCGATTTCACCATAGAGAACACACGATTGGTCTAAATCAATTTGTCCAGCATAGAGCGATATCAAAATAATGCCTATGGCAAAAAACAGGGTGAAAATGATCCCAATGCTGGCATCACTTTGTAATTTACCGACGCGATGTAAACTGTCACTCAACCAGGCGGTCAATAAGCCGATAATGACGGCACCTCCGAGCATAATGGGGAGTGCTCGACTGTCGGTAATGATATAGGCCAATACGATTCCTAAGAGTACTGAGTGGCTGATGGCATCGCCTATCAACGCCTGTCTACGTAAAATTAGAAATACCCCTACCAACGCACAAGATGCAGCCACTAAAGCGGCCGTGGCAATAATCCAAATATCGTTTGTCATTTAGAGTCTCCTTGGCTTGCTGAATTGGCGTTAGGAATTAGATTGCCATGTGGGTCAGATTGGCTATTGGTTAACTCTGCCTGTAGCTGTAACTCTTGCGATGGCGTCAAAATGTGCTCAATGCGCTCCGCATGTTGGTGCACCTGTTGCGGTGTTAATTCTGCATGTTCAGTTAAATAATTTTCCCACAAACGATGGCGGCGTGTTAGCTGTTCGGCTAATCCAAAACCCGTTGTTGTCATTTCAAACCCTGCGGTCGATGACGTTATGAGGGCTTTTTTACAGAGCTGTTTTAAGGTGGCTTGTAAATGCTCTAGGGGCATGCTTCTCAGTGCTTGGATATCAGCAATATTGAAAGTTTTGTGCTGAAAATCTTTACGTTCTAGTAGCTTATAAAGTGTGCGCAGAACATTCTCCTCGGCGACTCTTTTACGCAGTTTGTTGTGTTCTGTATAGCGTTTTAAGAGCCCTTTTTCTGGGGCAAATAACAACGAGAGGAAAAACAGTGCTGATAAACTGACAACCATCCAAGGGCCTGTTGGCATGGCCGGCGCTAGGTAGGAAATCTGCGTGCTTATAATGGCGCTTAAAGCTCCTAAGGCTGCGGCGATTATTAGGATATGTGAAAGTTGGTTGCTCCAAAAACGCGCGGCGGCAACCGGCGTAAGCAGTACAGCCGCCATTAAGACCACGCCAACCAGTTGCAAGCCAACGACTACCGACATGACAATCAACAGTGCCAATAGCAGTTCATAACGATTAACGGCGATGCCGATGGTGCGTGCGTAAGTTGCGCTAAAAGCGATTAGGCGGAACTTCTGAAAAAATAGCACGACACAACTCAGTACAAAGAGTGCGACATAACCCAGTAGCTTAATGTCTTTTTGAGTCATGGCCGCCGCTTGACCAAACAGGATTTTATCTAAACCACTCTTATTGTCGACTTCTAGTCCCTGAATATAAGAGAGCAGCATGAGCCCCAATGCGAAGAAAAACGAGAGGGTGATGGCCAGTGCCGCATCCGCTTTGATTTTGGTGTTTTTCGGTAGCCAGTCAATTAAATAGAAACCGATAAAACTACTGGTCACCGCGCCTAAGAACATCACTAAGGGATCACGGCTTTGGAAGAGTAAAAAAGCCATCATAACCCCTGGTAGAGCCGCATGCGCCAGGGCGTCACCCACCAAAGAGCGTTTGCGTAAAAAAGCAAAACCACCGATGACAGAGGCGCTCATGCCCAATAAAATACTGCCCATCAATACCCAGAGTACGTTGATATCTTCGAAAGACCAGAAGGCTAACCAGTTACTCCAGACAGAAGGGGTTTCAAGTAAGTTAAATGCATCCATGATTTGACCTAATCCGTATCGTGGGCTTTGTTAAGCTGAGAGCGGTACATCTGCTCGGTTAAATCATTCAATAGCGAAAGGCGACCGCCGTAGGTTTTATTAAGATTCTCTTTAGTCAGGACTTCCACTACCGGACCTGCTGCAATCAGACGTGCATTGATAAAAATAATCCAATCGAAGTATTCGCCGACCGTATTCAAATCGTGATGTACGCAGACAATGGTTTTACCTTGTGATTTAAGGTCTTTAAAAAGCTCGATAATGGCTTGCTCTGTGGCAACATCAACGCCAGCAAAAGGTTCGTCCATTAGATATAAAGTGGCTTGCTGGGCGAGAGCGCGAGCCAAAAAGACACGCTGTTGTTGTCCGCCTGAAAGCTGACTAATCTGACGCTCTTTAAACTCCCACATTTTAAGATCTTTTAGCGCTTGCTCGGCAATGTCTATATCGAGTTGGCTAGGACGTTGCCACAATTTAAGGTGGCCGTGTCGACCCATCAATACAACATCTAAGACATTGATTGGAAAATCCCAATCGATCTCTTCACGTTGCGGAACATAAGCGGTCGCTTGTCGTTTTTTGTCTAGTGATTCACCAAAGAAGCTGACCAGGCCTTCAATACTAGGTTCCAACCCCATAATGCCTTTGAGAAGAGTGGATTTTCCGGCACCATTCGGTCCGACGATGGCAATGGTTTTGCCTTCCGGAATCTCAAAGCTGACATCGGTTAACACCGGTTTATGGTGATAACGCATGCTCAAGTGTTGGACACTCAAAGGAGAGGTATAGGTGTTTGAATTAGATCGGTTCATAGGTTAGTTCTTTAATATAGCGCTTTAAAATGAGATTGTTCTAAGGTTGTGGTTTTGCATTTTTAAGGGCATCGACAATGGTGTTTACATTGTGTTTAACCATTCCAAAATAGTTGCCGGTAGGCGTACCGCTTTGACCCATAGCATCGGAATAGAGTTCGCCACCAATGCTCAAATCATGACCTTCGGCTTTAACGCCGGCGACAAGCGATTGGATAAAGCGCGGAGAGACGCTGGATTCTACAAAAAGGGCTTTAATCTGGTTTTTAACAATAATGTCTTTTAACAGCTTTATGTCTTGTAGGCCAAATTGAGACGCGGTACTTATGCCTTGTAACCCCTCCACCTGCATGCCATAGGCTTGACCAAAATAGCCAAAGGCGTCATGAGCTGTAATTAAAATACGCTGGGATTTTGGAATGCTTAAAACTTGGTCTTTAATCCATTCATGCAGTTGGAGCATCTCATTTAAATAAGGCTGGGCGTTATCCGCATAGGCCTGTTTATTTTTTGGATCTTGCTGTTGAAGAATTTGCAGTACGCGTTGGCCCGCTTGATGCCAAAGGCTCAAGTCAAACCAAATATGTGGGTCGGGAAAGTGACCGTGTTGTCGCAATTGCGCCTTGGGAATCAAGCTACTAACGGCAAAGACAGGCCTAGAGCGTCCCATCTGCTCAAATATATCCTGCATTTTGCCTTCAAGATGTAATCCATTATATAAGACAATGTCTGCTTTCGTTAACCGGCGTAAATCGCCTTGAGTGGCTTTGTATAAATGAGGATCGACACCGCTCCCCATTAAAGCCGTGACTTCAACGTATTGGCCACCGATGTTTTGTGCCAGGTCGGCAATCATACCAGTGGTGGTGGTGATTTTCAGTTGAGCCTGAACCGAAAAAGTTAAGAGCAGTAAACTCAAGCCAATTAACCCCTTTAAAGCTCGGCTGGCGCTTGAGTTTATTGGGCGGCTTATGGTGCTGTAGGTCATCAACGGTTGCATAGGGTTTCTCAGTAAAATAATATTGTTTGTTCTGTTTTTGATTGTGTCTAATATATTGAAAAATCAGCTGACTAAGTCATGGTTAAATAAAAAGTTAGTCGAGGCTAATAAAAAACAAAGTTAACTATATCATGAAAATGGAATCTTGAAAAGAATGAACTAGATGTGCAGGCTATTTGCCATTGGTAATAGAGGGTTGATGTCGGCTTGTAGAGGGGGGCGAATTCAGAGGCCGCCAGAGATAAACCGTTTTATCTCTGGTGATAGAAGTTTAAAGTCTAAAGATTGGACGTTTTTTAACTTTAGGCGTCGCTTTTTGCGTCTTGGTCAATTGCACCATCACTTCAGTATGCGTGGTATGAGGAAACATATCAATAAGACAGGCTTTGGTTAGGCGATATCCCTGCTTTTCAAGTTCTTTAATGTCACGAATTAACGTGGCAGCATGACAGGAAACATAAACGATGATATCTGCCTTAAGCAGTCCTAATGTTTTGCACAAATCAAATGCACCTTGACGACCTGGATCTAGCAGAATACGGTCATACTTGTTGTTCTTGAACCAAGGTAGTGGACGCATGTCGTTAAACAAGTTGGCTTTGTCGAACTTAACATTGTCCAGTTGATTGAGTTGTGCATTGTGGTTGGCGACATCCACTAAAGATTTTTCACCTTCAATACCGACTACTTGTGAAACTTGCTGGGCAATGGGCAGGGTGAAATTACCAACACCACAGAAGAGGTCTAATACCTTGTGAGTGGGTTCTAGGTTAAGCCACGACACCGCCTGGTTGACCATAATTTTGTTCTGTTCTGCATTGATCTGAATAAATCCATTTTTGGGAAACTCTAGGGTCAATGTTGTCGGGGTTTTATTCACTTCAGTGTTGAGTTGGTAATAAGGTAGGGCGGTTGTGTTTGATTCAGAATCGTCTGCTTTGTCGGTAGAGTTGTTGATAAAAATGCCATTGTCGGCTTCTACAAAGGTAATCTCTTTATAGGCGCGGCTGGCGGTATCTAATAGCTCTGCACGATTATCCTGAATGGCTTGGTTTAAGGCAGGGCTCAAGACAGGGCAGTTTTTTATGTCGATAAGTTCATTAGAGGATTTTTGTCTAAAGCCTAAACGAGCGATCTTGTCTTTTTTATTAATCACGAGGCCTAAACGGGCGCGTCTGCGATAACCGATACCTGTGCCGATTAAAGGTTCGACGGTTTTGCACTGCTTAGAATCTACGGCCTGAATGAGATCTGTCATAAAGTTTTGGTTTTTCCAAAAACGTTGCGCATCCAGTGAAAGATGCTGTAGTTGACAGCCACCACAAATTGCATAGTATTCACAAAATGGCTCAACCCGATCCTTTGAAGGTGTCAGGATTTCTAGGCAGTCAGCTTCATCAAACTTATCTGAAGATTGAGTGATTTTGGCTTTAACGCTGTCACCAGGCACGGCCTGATTAACAAAAATGGTTTTGCCATTATGGCGAGCAACTCCGCGACCGTCATGTGTTAGACCGGTGATTTCTAAAGAGTCATTCAATGTGTTTGGCTGGTTTTTTTGTGTCATAGGCTTCTGCGATTAAGTTAATTTGGTTACGTTTAAGTAAGTCTGTTTGGTCAAAAAGTGCTGACCCTGCATTCACATGGCTTTAAGAGCGGTTTATTTAATCAATGCCCAATAGCTTATGAGTTTGTAAGCTCAATTTCCATTGCGGGTGCGCTAAGCAATATGCCACGGCTTGTTTAATGTTTTGTTTTGTGACCAGAGGATCTTTGTCATCCATAGGTTGTAAATAGAAGTAATCATAATCCAAGCCAGCCACTTTTTCAGGCATTAAATCCGGCTGAGGGTAAACCAGTTTTAGCTCGTGACCCGATTCTAAGATCAAGGGAGCATTGGCCTTAGGACTCATGCAGATCCAATCAATATTATCGGGGGCAGATTTAGTGCCGTTGGTTTCAATGGCAATCTCGAATCGATGTTTATGCAGTTGGTCAATTAGCAACTTATCAACCTGTAAAAGCGGTTCACCGCCGGTCATCACTACAAAAGGGTGTTCGTCTGTATCTGTAGGCCACATCTGTAACAGATGTTGGCAAAGCGCTTCTGCATCTGCAAATTTGCCGCCATTCTGGCCATCTGTGCCAATAAAATCGGTATCGCAAAATTGGCAAATAGCCGTGGCACGATCTTCTTCACGGCCTGTCCATAGATTACATTTGCTCATTCGGCAAAAAATAGCAGGGCGACCGCTATGGAATCCTTCTCCTTGTAGCGAGTAGAAGACTTCTTTTACCGAATAACTCATATTAACGTTCCTTTTGCCTGAAATGATTGGTTTGTGTGTGTATTTTACTATTTAGATAGTGCTGTGAAGTGATATAATTTGCGATTATTTTTTAAATTTACACGGGTTGGGTTAAGCGCGATGTCAGCAAAGACTTTATACGATAAATTGTGGGACGCACACATAGTGCGTCAAGAAGATGATGGAACGACTCTGATTTATATCGATCGCCAGTTGCTGCATGAAGTAACTTCTCCACAGGCGTTTGAAGGACTGCGTATAGCGCATCGTAAGCCATGGCGTATTGATACCAATTTGGCCACGCCGGATCATAATGTACCAACCACCGATTTAAGTAATGGGATTGCGAGTATTACCGATCCCATTTCTCGTATTCAGGTAGAAACCTTGGGTATGAATACCCGTGAGTTTGGGATTACCGAATACGCAATGGGTGATATTCGTCAGGGTATTGTGCATGTCGTTGGGCCTGAGTCCGGTGCAACTTTACCAGGTATGACGGTGGTTTGTGGTGATTCTCATACAGCCACTCATGGTGCTTTGGGTGCATTGGCACACGGTATCGGTACCTCTGAAGTTGAGCATGTCTTAGCGACTCAGTGTTTAATTCAGAAAAAGATGAAAAACATGCTAGTCAAGGTAGATGGCAAGTTATCTATTGGCGTGACCCCAAAAGACGTTGTGCTGGCGATTATTGGTAAAATCGGTACGGCTGGCGGCAATGGTCATGCCATAGAATTCGGTGGGCAGGTGTTTCGTGATATGTCTGTTGAAGGGCGTATGACGGTTTGTAATATGGCGATTGAAGGCGGCGCGCGCGTTGGTTTAGTGGCTGTCGATGAAAAGACTGTTGAATATGTTCAGGGACGTACTTTTGCACCAAAAGGCGAACATTGGGATATGGCTGTCACCGCTTGGATGGATTTAACCTCTGATGCGGATGCGGTGTTTGATAAAGTCGTTGAGTTAGACGGTTCAAGGATTGAGCCTCAAGTGACTTGGGGTACGTCGCCAGAGATGGTTTTAGATGTGAATGGCAAGGTGCCAAATCCAGCGAATGAAATGGATGCGGTGAAAGCGGACGGAATTCGTCGTGCTTTGGCTTATATGGGGCTTGAGGCGGATATGGCGATTAAAGATATTCCCGCTGAATATGTCTTTATTGGTTCTTGTACTAATTCGCGTATTGAAGATTTTAGAGCCGCCGCCGCCATACTGAAAGGTAGAAAGATTTCCGATAAGGTAGAGCTGGCCTTGGTTGTACCGGGTTCGGGGTTGGTTAAGCAGCAAGCCGAAGCCGAAGGGTTAGATAAGATCTTTATTGAAGCGGGTTTCGAGTGGCGTAATCCTGGTTGTTCAATGTGTTTAGCGATGAATGCGGACAAGTTACCGACTGGTAAACATTGTGCCTCAACTTCAAATCGTAACTTTGAAGGTCGTCAAGGCGCAGGTGGACGTACCCATCTAGTCAGCCCAGAAATGGCGGCCGCGGCCGCGATAGCAGGTCATTTTGTTGACGTGCGTGATTACCTCTAACTGAGCGGAATGGAGAGAATAAGATGGAAAAATTTATAAAAAAGACCGCAATTGTTGCCCCTATGGATCGTGCGAATGTGGATACAGATGCAATTATTCCGAAGCAGTTTTTAAAGTCGATTAAACGCTCAGGTTTTGGTCCTAACTTGTTTGACGAGTGGCGTTATGAAGATGTCGGTCAGCCGGATTCTGATAATTCAGCGCGTCCATTACGTAAAGACTTTGTTTTAAACCAGCCGCGTTATCAAGGCGCTCATATTCTGTTGACACGTGAGAACTTTGGTTGTGGATCAAGTCGTGAACACGCGCCTTGGGCGTTGAAAGATTATGGTTTTGATGTCGTTATTGCGCCAAGTTTTGCAGATATCTTCTACAATAACTGTTTTAAAAATAGCATTATTCCGATTGTGTTAGATGAAGCGATTGTTGATAGTCTGTTTAAAGAAGTGTTTGCCGAAGAAGGTTATCAACTGACGGTTGATTTAGAGACACAACAGATTGTCAAACCAAGTGGAGAAGCGATTCCATTTGAAGTGGACGCCTTTAGGAAGCACTGTTTAATGAATGGTTTGGATGACATTGGCTTAACCTTGGCTTATCAAGATGATATTAAAGCTTATGAAGTCAAGACTCAAAAAATCACTCCTTGGTTGTTTGCTGAATAGGTTAAGTAAACAAACCACGAAGACACGAAGAGCTTAAGCTTGTGTTGAGTGACGTAATGAGTTTTAGTTTCAAATAAAAATTAAATTTTAAAGTATTACACCTTCGTGACTTCGTGTCTTCGTGGTGAATAAAACAAAGAGTAGATAGAAATGACACAGCAAGTATTGGTTTTACCAGGTGATGGTATTGGTCCAGAGATTACAGCAGAAGCCGTAAAGGTTTTAGAAGCCTTGAAGCATTCTGATAGTTTAGATATTACTCTGTCAGAAGATTTAGTTGGTGGTGCCGCTTATGAAGCGCATGGAGTGCCTTTATCTGATGAAACTATGGCCAAAGCACAGGCGGCTGACGCAATTTTATTAGGAGCGGTCGGGGGTTATAAGTGGGAATCATTAGATATCTCCGTTCGTCCTGAGAAAGGCTTGTTACGTTTACGTTCTGAAATGCAGTTGTTCGCTAACTTGCGTCCTGCTTATTTATTCCCACAGTTAGCAGATGCTTCAACGCTAAAGCCTGAAGTGGTTGCTGGTTTGGATATTTTAATTGTCCGCGAATTAACGGGGGGGATCTATTTCGGTCAACCACGGGGCATTCGTATTTTAGAAAATGGTGAGCGTGAGGGGTATAACACTTACGTTTATAGAGAGTCTGAAATCAAGCGTATCGCACACGTTGCTTTCCAAGCGGCCATGAAGCGTGATAAAAGTTAACGTCTATTGATAAAGCGAATGTATTGGAAGTAACAGAGCTTTGGCGTGAAATCGTTGATATGGTTTCTAAAGAGTACCCAGAAGTCACAGTGAATCACATGTATGTTGATAACGCGGCGATGCAGTTGGTGTTCAATCCAAAACAGTTCGATGTTATGGTAACGGGTAATATGTTTGGAGATATCTTGTCAGATGAAGCGTCTATGTTGACGGGTTCTATCGGCATGTTAGCGTCAGCCTCTTTGGATGCGAATAATAAAGGTATGTATGAGCCAAGCCATGGTTCAGCACCTGATATTGCAGGCCAGAATGTCGCGAATCCATTAGCCACGATTTTATCAGCTGCGATGATGTTACGTTATACATTAGGGCGTGAAGATTTGGCCGTTAAGATTGAAGTCGCCGTCTCTAAAGTTTTGGATCAGGGGTTACGTACGGGTGATATCTGCTCTGCGGGCATGACTCAGGTTAGTTGCAGTGACATGGGTGACGCAGTTGTTGCAGCGCTTTAAGGCACTGCAACTCGGACGGCTTTCATTCCGATGAGAAATCATTTTACGATTACCATTAGTGATGTACATGGTGCACGTCACTATTCGTTTAAACAGTTTGTCCGCAAGTTTGTATGGATTCTATTTGCCGTTTTTGTCACTGTTTGGACGGTAGGTGGGATTTCAATTTGGTGGTTATATCACGAAGCCGACAATGTTGAGTTGGCGTATAAAAATTCGGTTAAAGCCTTTACAGAAAGCTTAGAAACGACGCGTTCTGACTATGAGAGTCTGCTAATTGAAAAAACTAAGTTGGAGCAGGATTTATTGAGCACCAGCTCTCAGGTCGCTTTTTTAGATCAAGCGTTGCAAGGCCTGGAGGAGTTGGTCGGTGAAGGTGATTCTGCATCCGAAATTGATGTTCCACCTCTGCCTCTGGATGAGCGGGTTAAACGCGTTCAGTTAAACTCCTTAGGTAAAAATATCATGATGAGCATGGTGCCTAGCGGGCCTGCCGTTGCGAATTATAAAGGTTTAAGCAGCAAGTACGGGCGGAGAATTCACCCGATTACGGGTAAAAACATTTACATGGTGGACTTGATTATCGCGGCAAAACGGGCGCTACGGTCATTGCAACGGCAGATGGAGTGGTCAAGTATTCTTCAAGGAATAAAGAGAGTGGTTTTGGTAACCTAGTTACTTTGGTGCACGCCAACGGCTTTATGACACGTTATGCGCACCTAAGTAAACGAACTGTTAGGGTCGGCGACTATGTGCAAAAGGGCGAAAAAATTGGCGAAATTGGTAATACTGGACGCTCTACTGGTTCGCATTTACATTATGAAGTTTGGTTTTTATATAAACGACTCAACCCTCAGGCCTTTAATGACTGGTCAGTTGGGAAGTACGATGAAATTTTTACAAAGGTAAAAGGGGTTCCATGGGGTTCTTTAAGTCAAGCGGTCGACATGCACGTCAAGAAGGTGGAAAAACAATTATTGCTGAAGGGTGCCTCATTAGCGGTGAAATTGCCGATTTAAAGGGTGCTTTACATATTGATGGCCATATCGATGGTATTATTGATAGTGGTTATGATGTGTCTATTGGTGAATCAGGGCATGTCACAGGCTTGATCAAAGCCAAGCAGATTGTGCTGAGTGGTCTCCTAGAAGGTAAGGTTGCTTGCGAAAGCATTGAGATTTTAGCGACAGGCAAGCTTATTGGCGAATTGATTTGTGGTGAGTTTACATTGGAAGCTGGCGGTAAATTTATTGGCCAGAGTCATGAGATGACTGAAGGCGGCATGGTCGTGAGTTTGCCGGAAACGTTTGAGCAGCTGGGATATATGACGCAAACGTCTAGCTTAGCAAAGGTCTCATTGAATAATCAGAGTAATTCAGACAAGCCGAAGACTGACGTTGATGAGGCTTCAGTTGAAGAGCGTAAGTAATAATTTCAAAAAAATAAACAAATTTTAAGTTTTTGCTCAAGAAGAGCATACATCGTAAACAGCGTTTCCGTGCAGGTCGATTTGCCAGAAATAAGGCTGCATAACGGTGGAATAATATTGAAGGGTACAAAATGACTAAGTTATATGATATTGCTGTTGTGGGCGCAACCGGTGCGGTTGGTGAGACAATTTTAAAAGTGCTTCAAGAGCGTAATTTTCCTGTGGGCAACTTATACCTATTAGCGAGCAGTCGTTCTGCAGGTAAAAAGATCCTGTTTGCTGGTAAGTGGATTGTGGTTTTAGATTTAGCCGAGTTTGACTTTTCTAAAGCTCAAATCGGTCTCTTCTCGCCTGGTGCAAGTGTCTCTAAAACATATGCTCCAAAAGCGGCTGCAGCAGGTTGTATCGTTATCGATAATACTTCAGAGTTCCGTTATGACGATGAGATCCCATTGGTCGTTCCTGAAGTCAATCCTGAAGCCGTCGCTGGTTATAAAAAGCATGGTATTATCGCCAACCCTAACTGTTCGACTATTCAAATGATGGTAGCTCTAAAGCCTATCTATGATGCTGTCGGTATTAGTCGCATTAATGTTGCAACTTATCAAGCTGTATCAGGAACCGGTAAAAATGCGATTGAAGAACTTGCTAAACAGACTGCTAATTTATTGAATATGAAGCCGGTAGAAGTAGAAGTTTATCCTAAGCAAATCGCTTTTAACGTTATTCCGCAAATCGATGTCTTTATGGATAATGGTTACACCAAAGAAGAGATGAAGATGGTGTGGGAAACGAAGAAGATCATGAATGACGCGAATATTAAGGTCAATGCTACGGCGGTTCGTGTACCCGTATTCTTTGGTCATAGTGAAGCGATTCATATCGAAACAGACAGAAAAATTACCGCTGCAGAAGCGAAAACTTTAATGGAAGCCGCAGAGGGCATTGTCTTGATTGATGAGCACGTTGATGGCGGTTATCCGACAGCCGTCAGTGACGC
This sequence comes from Thiomicrorhabdus sp., assembly GCA_006222135.1. Taxonomy (GTDB): domain Bacteria; phylum Pseudomonadota; class Gammaproteobacteria; order Thiomicrospirales; family Thiomicrospiraceae; genus Thiomicrorhabdus. The sequence continues at coordinate 13,283 of VCMI01000040.1, forward strand.
CGCAGATACAAATCCAGTTTATGTTGGCCGTATTCGTGAAGATATCACAATGGAAAATGGTTTGAATATTTGGGTAGTTGCCGATAATGTGCGTAAAGGCGCGGCAACCAATACGGTACAAATCGCTGAATTATTGATTAAAGACCATATTTAAACTGTGATAAAAATTGCACTGGGCATAGAGTACCAAGGTACTCAATACTGTGGATACCAGCGACAATTAGATTGTCCAACGGTTCAAGGGCATTTGGAGAAAGCGCTTTCCAGTATTGCCAATGAACCGATTGCGTTAACCTGTGCAGGTCGTACCGATACGGGTGTTCATGCTGTTGGCCAGGTAGTGCATTTTGAAACTAAGGCAAAACGACAGTTAAAAGCTTGGGTTCAAGGCGCAAATACCAAGTTGCCATTTGATATCCGTATTAGCTGGGCCAAGGAAGTTACTGAAGAGTTCCATGCCCGTTTTTCAGCAGGCTCTCGTCAGTATCGTTATGTGATTTATAATCGCAGCGTGAATTCAGCTGTCTTAGCCAATAGGGTGACATGGATTTACTCCCATTTGGATGTCGATAAAATGCACCAGGGCGCGCAAGCGTTGTTAGGTCATCACGATTTCAGCTCTTTTAGAGCCTCGGGTTGTCAGGCCAATAATGCCTTGCGAACAGTGGAGTCAGTCTCTGTCTCTCGTAAGGGGGATTTTGTCTTTATTGATATTCAGGCGAACGCTTTTTTACATCACATGGTTCGCAATATTGCAGGGACCTTGTTTCAAATTGGCTTGTCAGAGAAGCCTGTGGAATGGGTTGCTGAGGTGTTGGCTTTAATGGATAGAACTAAAGCAGCGGGCACAGGGCCTGCAACGGGATTGTATTTTGTAAATGCATTTTATCCTGAGCAATTTGAGATACCTAAAGTGGCTTTAGATGAGGTGCTATGGCAGTGAGCCTAATTAATCGAAGAACACGCATTAAGATTTGCGGATTAACCTCTGTGGAAGATGCTTTATTAGCGGTGAATAGCGGAGCAGATGCCATTGGTTTGGTGTTCTATGAACCCAGTCCACGTCACGTCAGTATTGACCAGGCCTGGTCAATTGCAGAATCGATTCCTGCATTTGTGACCAAGACAGCCCTGTTCGTGAACCCGGACGTTGAATACGTGAAAGAGGTTTTAAGAACGGTTAAAATTGATCTATTACAGTTTCACGGTGATGAGGGTCCCGAGTTCTGTGAGCAGTTTGGACTGACTTACATTAAAGCCGTGCGTATGCGTGACGATATTGATTTAGCAGCTTTGGAAAAGTCTTATAGCCGTTCAGCAGGTTTACTGTTGGATGCTTATAAAAAAGGTGTTCCGGGTGGTACAGGTGAACAGTTTGATTGGGAGAGTATTCCATCAAACATTGCCCCAAGAATTATTTTAGCGGGTGGCTTAAACCCTGGAAACGTTCGGCAAGCCATTCAGCAGGTTGCACCCTGGGCACTTGACGTCAGTGGCGGAGTCGAGGCTTCGAAAGGGGTGAAATCCGCTGAAAAAATACAAAAATTTATGCAACAAGTTATGAGTACAGTTCAATGACAATAGACTATTCTAAATATCCTGATGAGCACGGACACTTTGGTCCTTATGGTGGTATTTTCGCGCCAGAAACTTTAATGGCCGCATTGGAACAACTTAATCAGGAATACAAGAGCGTTAAGAATAATCCTGGTTTTTTAAAAGAGTTGGCCGAAGACCTACAAAACTATGTAGGACGTCCTACGCCTTTATATTATGCAAAACGTTGGTCTGAATCTTTAGGTGGTGCAAAAATCTATCTGAAGCGTGAAGATCTGAATCACACGGGTGCGCATAAAATCAATAATACCATTGGGCAAGCTTTGCTGGCAAAGCGTCTGGGTAAAACTCGTATTATTGCAGAAACGGGTGCAGGACAGCACGGCGTTGCTAGTGCGACGGTTGCCGCTCGTTTAGGTTTGGAATGTGTCGTCTATATGGGTGCGGATGATATTATTCGTCAAGCGCCTAATGTGATGCGAATGAAAATGCTTGGTGCGACTGTGGTCGGTGTTGAGTCGGGTTCGCGTACTTTAAAAGATGCCTTAAATGAAGCGATGCGCGACTGGGTTACGAATGTAGATGATACTTTCTACATTATCGGTACGGTGGCTGGACCTCATCCCTATCCTGGTATGGTCAGAGATTTCCAAGCAATTATTGGTCGTGAAACCAAGCAGCAGTCATTAGCAAAGGAAGGTAAATTACCGGACGTGTTGCTTGCTTGTGTGGGCGGTGGCTCAAATGCGATTGGTCTATTTCATGAGTTTCTGGGCGATGACAGTGTCAGAATGATCGGCGTTGAACCGGGCGGTTTAGGTCTAGAAACAGGTCAGCATGCAGCCCCTTTATGTAAGGGTACTCCGGGTGTATTACACGGCAATCGTACCTATTTGATGCAAGATGAAAATGGCCAGATTTTAGGTACCCACTCTATCTCAGCAGGCCTGGATTATCCTGGTGTTGGTCCAGAGCATTCTTGGTTAAAAGATATTAAGCGTGTTGAGTATGTTGCGATTAATGATGAAGAAGCATTGCAAGGTTTTAGAGATTTAACTCGCTATGAAGGCATTATTCCAGCATTGGAAACGAGTCATGCGATTGCTTATGCGACTAAATTAGCGCCAACGATGTCTAAAGATCAAATGATTGTCATTAATCTATCTGGTCGTGGCGATAAAGACATGAATACGATTGCACAAATTGAAGGTTATGACGTTTAAGAATGTATTCTAAGGGCTGTGATCTTGGCAATTATTCGTAGATAAATAATTCAGTTTGAAACAGAATCTATAATGATTTGATTAAGTTTTTTTAGGGAAATAGTATGAGCAGGATACAACAGAAATTTGAGGCATTAAAGAGTGTTGGTAGAACCGCTTTAATTCCCTATATCACAGCCGGTGATCCAGAGCCAAATGCAACGGTTGATTTAATGCATCTTCTAGTTCAAAAGGGTGCGGATATGCTGGAACTGGGTGTCCCTTTTTCGGACCCTATGGCGGATGGGCCAGTGATTCAAAAAGCCGTTGAACGAGCGTTGCGTCACAACGTCAGTTTGGATGATGTTCTTGAGTTTGTCCGTGTCTTTCGTGAAGAGGATAGTGAAACTCCGATTATTTTAATGGGGTATCTAAACCCGATTGAAGCCATGGGTTATGAAGAATTTGCTAATGCTGCCAGTTCTGTGGGTGTGGATGCGGTATTGACAGTTGATATGCCACCTGAAGAGTCTCAAGGTTATTTACAGGCAATGAGCACACATGAATTAGATCGTATCTTTTTAGTTTCTCCGACCACGCCAGAGAGCCGTTTACAGTCAGTCAATGAAAAAGGCAGTGGTTTTGTCTATTATGTCTCCCTTAAAGGTGTGACGGGTTCAAAAGAGTTAGATACGGTGGATGTAGCCAATAATATGGCGCGACTACAAACAAAATTAAATATACCTATTGGTATTGGCTTTGGGATTAATAATGGCCCAATGGCTTTTGAAATGGCAAAACTGGGCGACGCTGTGGTGGTGGGTTCTTCGTTAGTTAAATTAATAGAAGCCAATGAATCCAAGGGGCGTTATGATATTAATCTTGCCCTTGGTGAAAAGATGGCAGAATTTCGGCATGCTATAGACAGAGCCGATGCACTTAAAGGTTAGGAGTAGACATGAGCTGGTTTGAAAAGATTTTACCGAGTATTAAGCAAGTCACTGAACGCAAAAAATCCGTTCCTGAAGGTTTGTGGACTAAGTGTCCTAAATGTGAAGCAACGCTTTATCGTTCTGAAGTAGCACGCAATGAGGAAGTCTGTCCTAAGTGTCAGCACCATATGCGTTTAGGCGGTCGTCAGCGTTTGCATGTCTTTTTGGATGAAGGTAGTTTCAAAGAGACGGCTGCGAATATTTCACCTGTGGATGCGCTTAAATTTAAAGATATTAAAAGATATAAAGATCGAATTTCGGCGGCACAAAAATCCACGGGTGAGAAGGATGCTTTGATCACTGGTGTTGGGACGATTAATGGCTTAGAAATCGTGGCGGCAGCATTTGAATTCAAGTTTATGGGCGGCTCAATGGGTTCAGTTGTCGGCGAGAAGTTTGTACGTTGTGTGGATGAGGCGACTGAACGTCAGTGTCCATTTATCTGCTTCTCAGCCAGTGGTGGGGCGCGTATGCAGGAAGCATTGTTCTCTTTAATGCAGATGGCGAAGACCAGTGCTGCCTTAGGCCGATTACGTGCAAAAGGTTTGCCGTTTATCTCTGTGCTGACTGATCCTACAATGGGTGGGGTTTCAGCCAGTTTTGCAATGTTAGGCGATTTGAATGTCGCGGAACCTAAAGCCTTGATTGGTTTTGCAGGACCTCGCGTTATCGAACAGACTGTTCGTGAGAAGTTGCCTGAAGGGTTTCAGCGTAGTGAGTTTTTGCTAGAGCATGGTGCGATTGATCGCATTATTCACCGTCATGAACTTACAAGTGAGCTGTCTGATCTTTGCAAGATGTTATTGAACAAGTCTGCTTGATCTAGTTTAGTGGCTAGCCACTTATCTATTTGTAATTATTTACCTCAATCCCGCCCCTCTCGGGGGCAAAGATTCAAAAAAATATGACAATTCCGAATCGTCAATCCAGCCTAACGGACTGGGTTGATTGGTTACTTCAATTACACGCTCAAGAAATAGACCTTGGCCTCGACCGGATTCGTCTGGTGGCTGATGCTATGCAATTGACTAAGCCTGCTCCAGTGGTGATTAGTGTTGCTGGTACGAATGGCAAAGGTTCTAGTGTTGCTCTCTTGGTTGCGATTCTCAAAGCGGCTGGACACCAAGTCGGCGCTTATACTTCTCCGCATATCCAGTTTTTTAACGAACGCATTCAAATCAACGGCACTCCGGTCAGCGATTATTTAATCATTGATGCATTTATAGCGATTGAAGCGGCTAGAGCAGAAACTAAATTAACCTATTTTGAATTTTCAACCTTAGCGGCACTCTATCTATTTAAACGAGCTCAGTTAGATGTGGTTGTGCTTGAGGTTGGTTTAGGTGGGCGTCTGGATGCCGTCAATATAGTCGATGCAGATGCCGCTTTGATTACAGCGATTGATATTGACCATGTCGATTGGTTAGGCAGTGATCGCTCTGTTATAGCCACAGAAAAAGCCGGTATCATGCGCTGTGCAAAACCCGCAATTTGTTCGGATGTAGCTCCTCCTGCAAGTTTAATGGCTTATGCAAATGATAAACTTGTACCGTTAAGTCAGTTTAAAGTTGATTTTGATTTGCAGATAAATGACCAGGCCTGGTCATTTAAGTGGTTAAAAGAGCAAGATTCTGTACAGTTGGTTTGCCCATTAGACGATTTACCTTTTCCTGCACTCAAGGGTGAATTTCAACTGAATAATGCAGCGGGTGTGATCGCGCTCTTATCTAAGCTGAGTTCCTTATTGCAAGTTGATAGTCATGCCATTAAGCTAGGCTTGCGTCAAGTCAGTCACCCTGGTAGATTGCAATCCATAGAGCTTGGGTCACAATCTTGGTTGGTTGATGTTGCGCATAATCCACAATCCGCTTTAGCTTTAGCGAGTTATTTGCAGCAACAACAAGCCGAGCGTATTGAATTAGAATATTTATGCCTATTTTCGGTATTAAGTGATAAAGATGCTTTACCGATGGTTGAAAAAATAGCCCCTTTTGTCTCCCGTTGGGTTATTGCTGATTTACAAATCCCACGAGCCACTTCCGTTGAAGCTTTGCGTGCTTTATTAAACAGAGCAGGTATTGAAAATTCGAATATCATCATTAAGAAAAGTATGGCAGACGCCGCGGCTTATGCCAAAATCAGTTCTGAAACAGATGTTTTAGTCTGGGGTTCATTTTTTACAGTATCTCAAGTATTAGCAAGTTTAGCTGTTAATACGACAGTTTTGAAAACAGAGAAAGCGCATGGATAATCTCAGTAAGTACCGTTTAACGGGTGCTTTTCTTTGGCTTTTGTTATTGGTGATTTTAGTGCCTAGTTGGTATAGTAATCCCGTAAATTTCCATCCCGAAGGGCATCAAAGTATCAGTACCAAAGGTGAGCATCCTTTGGTTGAACATATTTATGAACTGCCTGTGCAAACGGTCCAAAAGCAAGCCGAGGTTCAAAGTAGTCCATTGGTAAATGATCAAGCTACGGATAAGGAAATGGTCGTTAAATCGATCGAAGTACCCCAAGACAGAGTGAGCGATAATAAATCGGTTGCTAACGATCCAAAACAAATTGAGCAAGCCATCTCTGTACAATGGCTTGTTAGAATTACAGCCTATAAAGATATCACGGCAGCCAACGACTTATTGGGGCGTCTTGAGACTAATTATCCGGTGTGGATTAAAGAATTTAAGAAAAGTGGAACTTATTCAGTACGAACGGGGCCTTATCTTTCTAGAGCCAAAGCTGAACAGGATAAACGAAAATTAGATAAAATGTTACGAACGAATGCAGAAGTCGTACAACTTAATTGAACAGTGCTAAGCTGAACAATAAATTTTAAGTAAGAGAGAGTGTGCAAAGATGTGCGGTATTGTTGGGATTGTATTGGCTAGCGGCCAAACGGTTGGTCAAGAGATTTATGACGCTTTAACTACGTTACAACATCGTGGTCAGGATGCCGCGGGTATTGTGACTTGTGAAAATGGACGTTTTTTCAGCGTAAAGCGAACGGCATGGTCAAGGATGTGTTTCGGACACGTCACATGCGGGATTTGCATGGTAATATCGGAATTGGTCATGTCCGTTATCCTACGGCAGGCTCTTCTTCGAGTGCGGAAGCCCAGCCATTTTATGTGAACTCTCCTTATGGCATCGCAATGGGCCATAACGGTAACTTAACCAATGCTGATGCGTTGGCACAAGAGATTTATCGCCAAGATTTACGCCACCTCAATACCAACTCAGATTCGGAAGTACTATTGAATATTTTTGCACATGAATTGATGCAGCAGAAGAAGCTCTTTATTGACCATGAAGATGTCTTTAATGCGGTTCGCAAGGTACATCAACGTGTCAAAGGTGGTTATGCAGCTGTCGGCGTTATCTCTAATATCGGCATAGTCGCTTTCCGCGACCCTTTTGGTTTACGTCCTGTCGTCGTTGGTAAGCGAGCCAATATCAATGGTTTTGATTACATGGTGGCCTCTGAGTCCGTCGCTTTAGATGGACTGGGTTACGAATTAATGAAAGATTTGGCGCCTGGTGAAGCGGTCGTCATTACAGATGCCGGTGAGATTTTCTTTCAGCAGTGCGCTGAAAACCCGAAATTATCGCCTTGTATCTTTGAGTTTGTTTATTTTGCTCGTCCTGATTCAATGATTGATAACATCTCTGTTCATAAGTCTCGTCTTCGTATGGGTGTGACGCTCGCGGATAAAATCCTTAAAGAGTGGCCAGATCATGATATCGATGTGGTGATGCCGATTCCGGATACCAGTCGCACCTCTGCATTAGAATTGGCTTCTAGATTGGGTTGTCCGTATCGTGAAGGGTTTATCAAAAACCGCTATATCGGTCGTACCTTCATTATGCCTGGACAACAGTTACGTAAAAAATCAGTGCGTCAAAAGCTGAATGCCATTGGTTTAGAGTTCGAAGGTAAAAACGTATTATTGGTCGATGATTCCATTGTTCGTGGTACGACTTCTGCACAAATTGTTGAAATGGCACGTGAAGCAGGCGCTAAAAAAGTATATTTCGCTTCTGCGGCACCTCCCGTTCGTTTCCCTTATGTTTATGGGATTGATATGCCGTCACCAGCAGAATTGGTTGCGAGTAATCGAACCGTTGAGGAAATAGGTGAAATTATTGGTTGTGACAAATTAATTTACCAAGACTTGGCAGATTTGATTGAAGCGGTCGGAGCGGGTAATGAGAATATCGCTGAATTTGATACCTCTTGTTTCAGTGGGATTTATGCCACAGAAGATATTACGCCTGAGTATTTAGCCTCTATAGATACGGCGCGTAATGATGATGCGCAATCTAGTAAACAAGCTTCCGGTCAGGAAACCGTCGGAATTCACAACGGTGACTAGAGTGGTTATTAGGTCAAGATTGAATTTGGCCCTGCGCTCACATGGTTTGTAAGGCCGCAGGACATGCCCTGCACTGACATGGTTTTGTAAAGTTGCAGGCATGCCCTGCGCTGACAGGATTTTGTAAAGCGGCAGGACGCACCAGGCCTGGTGGCTTTACTATTTTTAATGATAGAGAATTACAATGCATTCATTTGATATTGCAACATTAGCTGTTCGTGCTGGTTACGATCAAACGCAAGAGCAAGAAAATAGTGAAGCGATTTTTCCGACTTCTAGTTTTCGTTATAAATCTGCGGCTCAAGCGGCGGCGCGTTTTAACGGCGAAGAGAAGGGCAATGTCTATTCTCGCTTTACCAATCCAACCGTCCGCGCGTTTGAGAATCGTCTTGCGCTCATGGAAGGTGGTGAAGCTTGTGTAGGCACGGCCTCCGGCATGTCAGCCATTCTCTCTACCTTTATGGCTTTATGTGAGTCGGGTGATCATGTTGTCTGTTCACAAAGTGTCTTTGGTACGACCAAAGTTCTTTTCAATAAATACCTTTCCAAATTTGGACTTGAAGTAACGTTTGTCTCGCAAACAGACGTGGCCGAATGGGGCGACGCGATTCAGCCTAACACCAAAGCTTTCTTTTTAGAAACCCCCTCTAATCCATTGACAGAAGTCGCAGATTTATCGACCATAAGCGCCTTGGCCAAGGCTAATAATTGTTTACTGATTGTTGATAATTGCTTCTGTACACCGATTCTACAAAGACCTCTTGAGCAAGGTGCTGATATCATTATCCATTCAGCAACCAAGTTTCTAGATGGTCAAGGGCGAGGAATCGGTGGTGCCGTCGTTGGATCAAATGAATTGGTTGATGAGCATGTTCGTGGTTTTATGCGAACAGCAGGACCTTCAATGAGTCCATTTAATGCTTGGATTTTTTAAAGGGTCTGGAAACCTTACCTATTAGAATGGCCGCGCACTGTCAAAGTGCATTGCAATTAGCCGAGTGGCTTTCTTTGCATCCTGCGGTAGAGCAAGTTTTTTATCCTGGATTAAAGTCACACCCACAGTATGAACTGGCGTGTAAACAACAGTCTGGTGGCGGAGGTTTGGTGAGTTTTAAAGTTAAAGGCAACCAAGCTGAAGCGTGGTCGGTTATTGATCATACTCAAATGGTATCGATCACGGCAAATCTTGGGGATGTCAAAACCAGTATTACCCATCCAGCGACAACAACGCATGTTCGAGTTGAGCCTGAAGCGAGACTTAAGGCGGGTATTACGGATAACTTGGTACGTGTATCAGTTGGTTTGGAGTCAATCGAAGATATTAAAGCGGACCTTGCAACAGGTTTAGATCTATTGAAGTAGGTAGGGTTTGAAGGAGGTTCGCTAAGTATTCAGAGTGATTACTTAGCGGATTGATGAGTAGTTATCACTGTTCTGATTTCATTCATCTCTTGGAGAGAATACTCAACTAGTTTCTAGGAAGAGGCTGTTCTGTTTCATCATTCTGGCGATAGATTACGCAGATTTTTCCGATTGTTTGAACAAGAAGCGCACCGCTTTCTGTCAAAAGGTGTTGAATGATCTCTTTACGTTCATCTCGATCAGCACTGGCGATTTTGATTTTAAGAATTTCATGATGCGTGAGGGTGCTTTCTAGTTCAGCCATTAGGCTTTCTGTCACACCGTGAGCACCAATCATAATCATTGGGTTTAATCCGTGCGCTATGCCACGAAGGTATTTTTTTTGATTATTGGTAAGTTTTTCTGGCTGGCTCATTGAATATTCCAATCCTGGTCATTATTAATTAATAGTATTTGTACATTGTAGTTGAAAACACATTATGGCGAGAAGTAAATCAAGTGACGTTTGGTTAAAAGAACATTTTAACGATCAATATGTCCAAAAGGCAAAACAAGAAGGCTGGCGTTCGCGTGCCGTTTATAAGCTACAAGAGATTGATGACAAGGATGGCTTGTTTAAGCCGGGTATGTGTGTCGTCGATTTGGGCGCCGCTCCTGGCAGCTGGTCACAGTGGACAACCCACAAGATCGGCCGTAATGGGGAGGTGTTTGCATTAGATATTCTACCCGTAGAGCCTTTTGCTGGGGTGACCTTTATTCAGGGTGACTTTAGAGAGGACGAAGTCTATGAGGGCTTATTGGCGGCTTTAGCAGGTCGCGATGTCGATGTTGTTATGTCTGATATGGCGCCCAATATGAGTGGTAATAAAGGCGTTGATATCCCTCGGGCTATGTATTTAGTTGAATTGTGCGTTGAACTTGCTGATCAGGTGTTGAAGCCCAAGGGAGATCTGTTGATGAAAGTCTTCCAAGGGGAAGGCTACGAGCAATTGTTAATAACCTTACGGTCAAAGTACCAAAAGGTCATTAGTCGTAAGCCAGATTCTTCCCGTTCAAGAAGTAAGGAAGTTTATTTGTTGGCGCGAGGGAAAAAAGATTAAGAATTTGTAAGGTCTATTTTTTTAAGTGCACCATAAGTTTTATTTATGAAAATTATGGTAAAGTAGCAAGATTGGATTAATTTAAACGATACTTTTCAGAGGCGATATGCTCTCCTAGAAAAGTATCTTAGAGAGTGGTTAAGGGTAATCAATGAAGAATGATATGCTAAAAAATGTACTGGTTTGGGCAATTGCGGCAATGATATTGATGTCTGTATTCAATCATTTCAGTAGTCAGGGAAAAAGTGAATCTAGTCGCTTAGATTATTCTGATTTTATTGAACAGGTTCAGCAGGGGCAAGTTAGTAAGGTTAATATTGAGGGTCCTACTATTCGTGGGGTTTATATCAGTGGAGATTCATTTACGACCTATAACCCTGGTGATGCCGGTCTAATGGGCGACTTGTTAGATAACCACGTTAAGATTACGGCACAACCGCCAGAGCAACAAGGCGTGTTGATGCAGATCTTTATCTCGTGGTTCCCCATGCTGTTATTGATTGGTGTGTGGATCTTCTTCATGAAATCTGTTGGTGGTGGTATGGGCGGTAAAGGTGGACCCATGTCATTCGGTAAGAGTAAGGCTAAAATGCTAACCGATGAACAGATTAAGGTTACCCTGGATGATGTGGCTGGTGCGGATGAAGCCAAGCAAGAGGTTGGAGAGATTGTTGATTTCTTAAAGGACCCTACTAAATACCAGAACTTAGGAGGCAGTATTCCTCGTGGTGTTTTAATGATAGGACCGCCTGGTACCGGTAAGACATTATTGGCTAAAGCGATTGCAGGTGAAGCGCAAGTACCATTCTTTACTATTTCAGGTTCTGATTTTGTTGAAATGTTTGTTGGGGTGGGTGCTTCACGTGTTCGTGATATGTTTGAGCAAGCTAAGGCACATGCACCTTGTATTATCTTTATTGATGAGATTGATGCCGTTGGTCGTAAACGTGGCTCTGGCATGGGTGGCGGTAACGATGAGCGTGAACAGACTTTGAACCAATTATTGGTTGAAATGGATGGTTTTGAAGGTAATGAAGGTGTGATTGTCATTGCCGCTACTAACCGTGCAGATGTTTTGGATGTTGCATTGTTACGTCCTGGCCGTTTCGATCGTCAGGTAACGGTCGGTCTGCCAGATATTCGTGGCCGTGAGCAAATCTTAAAAGTGCATATGCGTAAGGTTCCTTTAGCAGATGATATTAATCCATCCTATATCGCTCGAGGTACGCCTGGATTTTCAGGTGCAGATCTAGCTAACTTGGTTAATGAAGCGGCACTATTTACAGCAAGAATGAATGCTAAGTTAGTTACCCAGAAACACTTTGAAAAAGCCAAAGATAAGATTCTGATGGGGGTTGAGCGTAAGAGCATGGTCATGAACGAGAAAGAACGTAAAATGACGGCTTATCATGAAGCTGGGCATGCAATTATCGGTTGCTTAGTGCCAGAGCATGATCCTGTTTATAAAGTCAGCATTATGCCGCGAGGTCGTGCCTTAGGAGTCACTATGTACTTACCTGAGGAAGACTCTTATAGCTACAGCAAGCAAAAGCTAGAAAGTCAGTTATCAAGCTTGTACGGTGGTCGTATCGCTGAAGACCAAATCTATGGTCCTGATATGGTAACTACAGGTGCCAGTAATGATATTGAACGTGCTACAGCGATTGCACGTAATATGGTTACCAAGTGGGGTATGTCTGATAATCTTGGGCCTCTATTATACGAAGAAGAAGATAATGGTAGTTTTATGGGCACTTCGCGTAATGCAAATGTTTCAGGTGAAGTTTCAAAGCAAATAGATGTTGAAATTCGTAATCTGATTGACCGTAATTACAAGCGCGCTCAGAAAATTCTTCAAGAACGTGCAGGTGAACTTGAATTAATGACTGAAGCATTAATGACTTATGAAACCATTGACGCGGATCAAATCAAAAATATTATGGAAGGCCGTCCAGCAGGAGAACCTAAGGATTGGAATGACTCTAATGATGATGACACCTCTGATGAAACGCCTGGTGAAACTGCATCTGAAGATGAGGTCGCAGAAGACACAAGTGATGAGAGTAGTTCTGATGATTTAAGCGGTGATGGGCCAGTCGTTGAAGATGGTGAGCCTAAAGTACATTAAGCTCTGTATAAGGTCATTTTAAGGCCTAATGAAGCCCCGTTTAATCGGGGCTTTTTTTTTGAATAGGAAATTCATGTTTAATATTAAAACCTTGATTGCCGAAAAATCATCAAATCAAAATGGCATGCCTTTAGTGATGGGGGTTTTGAATGTCACTCTGGACTCGTTTTCAGATGGTGGGCGTTTTATCACTCAGGATCAGTTTACTCAGCACGTTTCCGAGATGATTTTATCGGGTGTTGATATTATTGATATCGGTGGAGAATCCACCAGGCCTGGTGCGATTACAGTCGGTCTTCAGGAGGAGTTAGATCGTGTACTGCCGGTGATTGAATGGGTTGCAGCACGTTACGATACGCCCATCTCAATTGATACCTATAAGCCTCAGGTAATGAAGGAAGCGGTTGGTAGGGGCGCGGTATTGATTAATGATGTCAATGCCTTGCAAGCGGAAGGTGCTATTGAATGTGCTGTAAATTCAGGTGCTACGGTTTGTCTTATGCATAAGTTGGGCGAGTTTGCGACCATGCAGGATGCCCCTGAATATCAAGATGTGGTGCTAGATGTTTGTGATTTTTTATTAGCTCGTGCCCTCGTGTGTGAACAAGCCGGAATGGATAAAAATAAAATTATCTTGGATCCAGGGTTTGGGTTTGGTAAGACTTTAGCGCATAATAGCGAGCTATTCGAAAATTTAGAGCGTTTGGTCTTATTGGAGTACCCCTTGCTCGTGGGCGTTTCTAGAAAACGCATGATCGGTGAGATTTTAAATGCTACCGCTGTAGAAGATCGAATGGTCGGTAGTGTGGCTGCAGCGGTTCTAGCGTCGCTTAAAGGGGCTAGTATTGTCCGAGTACATGATGTTAAAGCAACGGTTGAGGCTTTACGGGTCACGATGCATTTAATGTAGTGTTAGCTGCATTTTACATAAAGAGTTGAGAGAGTATGCAGAGTAAGAAAAAATACTTTGGAACGGATGGAATTCGGAATCGCGTCGGTCAGGGAATGATTCGTCCAGATCAGGTGTTAAAGCTTGGTTGGGCCACCGGCAAGGTCATGCGTGAGCGTGGTGAGAAAACGGTCATGATAGGCAAGGATACGCGTATTTCTGGCTACATGTTTGAGTCAGCTCTGGAGTCAGGTTTTATTGCTGCGGGTATTGATGTATTGCTGCTAGGCCCTATGCCAACGCCAGCGGTTGCTTATCTAACTCAAACCTTTCGTGCCGATGCCGGTATCGTGATAAGTGCATCGCATAATCCTCATTATGATAATGGCATTAAGTTTTTTCGGCCGCGGGGAAAAAAATCAGTGACCAGATTGAGCTAGCGGTTGAAGCCGCCTTTGAATTAGATATTGTAGTTGTCCCCTCGGAAGAGTTGGGGAAGGCGCGTCGAATAGAAGATGCGGCCGGTCGTTATATAGAATTTTGTAAAAGTACTTTTCATGGCAAGCACAAGCTGGATGGCTATAAAATTGTAATAGATTGTTCACATGGTGCGACCTATCATATTGGTCCACATGTATTTGCTGAATTGGGTGCTGAAGTGATTACCATTGGTGCTGAGCCTAATGGCGTTAATATCAATCAGGATTGTGGCGCAACTCATCTCGATCTGCTGCAGAAAACAGTCGTAGAAGAAGGTGCTGATCTTGGGATAGCATTCGATGGAGATGGCGACCGGGTCATGATGGTTGATGAACAGGGTGGTATTGTTGATGGTGATATTATTTTGTATATATTGGCGACCGTGTTACGTAATGATGTAACGGGTGTTGTCGGGACTGTGATGAGTAATTTGGGCGTAGAGAATGCTCTTAAGGCCGTTGGGATTGATTTACATCGTACCAATGTCGGTGATCGCTATGTCATGGAGCGACTGGTCGAAAATAAGTGGCTCTATGGTGCAGAACCTTCTGGGCATGTTCTTTGTTTAGATAAGACGACCACAGGTGATGGGATTGTTGCAGCGTTGCAAGTTCTAACGGCCATAGTGCAGTCGGGTAAAAGTTTATTAGAGTTATCATCTGTTGTTGAGATGTATCCTCAGGTATTAAAGAATATTAGAGTCGAGAGCGCGCTTGGATTGAATGAGAACGTTCCACTTAAAGAAAAGTAACCGAACTTGAAGGTTTAATGGGAAGTGAAGGTCGAATTTTGATTCGTGCTTCAGGAACCGAGCCTTTAATTCGAGTCATGGTTGAGGGTAAAGAGGCTGATTTAGTAGAATCAGTCGCTGAACTGTTAGCTAATTTGGTTAAATCAGAATTTTCGTAAAATTTCAATATTGTTTTAATTGAAGAAAACGCTAATATTGTGAAAACTTTGTGTCGGAGAATATCAGGTGAGAAAACCATTTGTAGCAGGGAACTGGAAAATGCACGGTTCAAAGGCTTCTATTTTAAGTTTAGTCACAGGACTAAATGCGAAATCAAGCGAGGTTAGTGGTGTTGATATTGCAATTTGCCCACCAACGATTTACATAGACTATACAAGCCGTTGTTTGTCTGCGGATAATATTTCTATCGGTGGGCAAAATATCGCTGAAGAGCCGAATCAAGGTGCTTTTACAGGTGAAGCATCTGTTGAGATGCTTAAAGATTTAGGGTGTCAGTATGTCATTTTAGGGCATTCTGAACGCCGTACGATTTATGACGAAACAGATGCGCAGGTTGCACAGAAAGTTAAAGTCGCAATGAAGGCCGGTGTTACTCCTATCTTATGTATAGGTGAAACCCTTGAAGAACGCGAGTCAGGCGTTATGGAATCCGTTATTGCAACACAACTTAAAGCCGTGCTTGATGTTGTGGGTATCGCTGCGTTTGAAAATGTAGTGATTGCCTATGAGCCTATCTGGGCGATTGGTACCGGTGTTACAGCTTCTCCTGAGCAAGCTCAAGAAGTTCACGCGTTTATTCGCTCTGAATTGGCTGCTTTAGATTCAGCGGTTGCTGAAAAAGTCATTATTCAGTACGGTGGCAGTGTTAAGCCTGGTAATGCAGTAGAACTCTTTGGTCAGCCTGATATTGATGGTGGCTTAATTGGTGGGGCATCTTTGGATGCAAATGATTTTATGGAAATTTGTAAAGCGGCAGGTGTGTAATGTTTGAAATAGTTTTAACGATTCATTTAATTATAGCGTTCCTTCTTATTGTGTTGGTTCTTATTCAACATGGTAAGGGTGCGGATGCAGGTGCCAATTTTGGCGGTGGTGGTTCTTCTTCTTCTCAGTCTGTATTTGGTAGTGGTGGTTCAGGGTCATTCTTGTCTAGAATGACGGCTATTGTTGCAACCATTTTCTTTGTGACAAGTTTAACCTTGGCTTATATCGGAAGTCAGAAAGCGAAAGGCTACCAAAGTGTGGCTAAAGAAGCTGCGGCAGCGGCTGTTGTTGAACCAACTGATGTGCCTGTTATTCCAAACTAAAGTAACAAACTAATATTCGAATTCAGTTTTTTAAACTGGATTCAATTTATATGCCGATGTGGTGAAATTGGTAGACACGCTACCTTGAGGGGGTAGTGGCGCAAGCTGTGCCGGTTCGAGTCCGGCCATCGGCACCATATTTAGATCTATTGCTAAGTTGCAGTAGTTCAATCTCTATTGCAAAGTTGCCGTAGATTAATTTAAAGCTAGACGAGGTGTGTAGCAATGCTAGAAAACTATCTTCCAGTCCTAGTTTTTATCGTGCTAGGAACTATGTTTGGTGTAGGGCCTATCCTGATTGGGTATTTACTCGGTCCACAAAAGCCAGATGCAGAGAAAAACTCTCCATATGAGTGTGGGTTTGAAGCCTTTGAAGATTCACGCATGAAGTTTGACGTGCGATTTTATCTGGTAGCAATTTTATTCATTATTTTTGATTTAGAAATTGCATTTCTGTTTCCTTGGGCGCTTGCGCTTGAAGAAGTAGGAACTTTTGGTTTGCTGGCAATGGGAGTTTTCTTAGCTCTGTTGGTGGTTGGTTTTATTTACGAGTGGAGAAAGGGAGCGCTTGAATGGGAGTAGAAGGCGTTTTAAAAGAAGGGATTGTCACGACGTCTGCGGATAAGCTGATTAACTGGGCAAGAACAGGTTCTTTGTGGCCTATGACGTTTGGTTTGGCTTGTTGCGCGGTTGAGATGATGCATGCTGGTGCTTCTCGTTATGATTTGGATAGATTCGGTATTATATTCCGTCCAAGTCCTCGTCAGTCTGATGTTATGGTCGTTGCAGGTACTCTAGTGAATAAGATGGCACCTGCATTACGTAAAGTCTACGATCAGATGGCTGAGCCTCGTTGGGTTATCTCAATGGGTTCTTGCGCCAATGGCGGTGGTTATTACCATTATTCCTATTCCGTTGTTCGTGGTTGTGATCGTATTGTTCCGGTTGATGTTTATGTCCCGGGCTGTCCTCCAACTGCAGAAGCATTGTTATACGGCATTATTCAGTTACAGAATAAAATTAAACGCACCAATACCATTGCTCGATAGAGCCTTGGTTCTTCATTGGCGAAATAAGCGATAAAGTAGTTTTACTATGAAACAGTCAGTATTAGATTTACAAAAGAAAGTTAACCAAGTCCTTGGTGATGATGTCGTGTCATCTACTCTTGCCTTAGGTGAGCTCACTATCGAATTGTCGCCATCAAAAGCATTGGCCGCATTCACTCTTCTAAAAGAACAGCTTGGTTTTGAACAGCTAATGGATCTTTGTGGTGTTGATTACTTAGATTACGGCCAAGCGAATTGGGAAACCATGACGGCCGTAAATAGTGGTTTCAGTCGTGGTGTTTTCGATTTTGCGGAAGATAACGAGGATGAGTCTTTAGATATTGAACGCCGTTTTGCGGTGGTCTATCATCTATTGTCGATACAGCATAACTTAAGAATTCGTGTCAAAGTCTTTCCAGAAACAACACAGATGCCGACTGTTGATAGTGTCATTGATGTTTGGAATTGTGCTAATTGGTTTGAGCGTGAAGCGTTCGATATGTTTGGGATTTTGTTCAAAAACCATCCTGATTTACGCCGTCTTTTGACAGATTACGGTTTTATTGGCCATCCATTAAGAAAAGACTTTCCATTGACTGGACATGTGCAAGTGCGTTATGACGCAGAAAAGAAACGTGTTATCTATGAACCTGTCACGATTGAAAACAGAATCAATGTGCCACGAGTGATTCGTAAATAATCACCTTTAAAGTGTAATTAGGAATAAGTAATGCCTGAAATTCGTAACTATACCCTCAACTTCGGTCCTCAGCACCCATCTGCGCATGGTGTGCTACGTTTGGTACTAGAGTTGGACGGTGAAACTATTGTTCGTTCTGATCCTCATATCGGTCTGTTGCACCGTGGAACAGAAAAACTTGTTGAATATAAGCCTTACAACCAATCTATTGGTTACATGGATCGTTTAGATTACGTCTCTATGATGTGTAATGAGCATGCCTATGTGATGGCGATTGAAAAGATGCTTGAACTTGAAATTCCTGAGCGAGCTCAATATATTCGAGTTATGTTTGATGAGATAACTCGAGTGCTTAATCATTTGATGTGGTTAGGTGCGCATGCACTTGATATCGGAGCCATGACCGTCTTTCTTTATGCCTTCCGTGAGCGTGAAGATTTGATGGATTGTTATGAAGCGGTTTCAGGCGCGCGCATGCATGCAACGTATTACCGTCCAGGTGGCGTCTATCGCGACCTACCTGAGACGATGCCAAAGCATGAAAAATCAAAATGGAATTCCGATAAAAAACTAGATGAGTTAAATGAAACTCGTGAAGGTTCATTGCTTGATTTTATCGATGCTTTTACGGATCGTTTTCCGGGTTACATTGATGAGTACGAAACATTGTTAACAGATAACCGTATTTGGAAACAGCGTACCGTTGATATTGGCATTGTTTCACCAGAACGGGCATTACAGCTTGGCTTTACTGGACCGATGTTACGTGGTTCAGGCGTTGAGTGGGATTTGCGTAAGAAGCAACCTTATGAAGTTTATGACAAGCTTGATTTCGATATTCCAGTGGGCGTCGGTGGTGATTGTTACGATCGTTATTTAGTCCGTATTGCAGAAATGCGAGAGTCCAATAAGATTATTAAACAGTGTGTCGATTGGTTAAAAGCCAATCCTGGTGCGGTCATGTCAGACGACCATAAGGTAACACCTCCTTCGCGAGAAGATGCAAAATCGAGTATGGAAGCGTTGATTCACCACTTTAAGCTTTATACCGAAGGTTACACGGTGCCTGAAAATGAAATTTATGCTGCGGTAGAGCATCCAAAAGGTGAATTCGGTATCTATATGGTATCCGATGGTGCAAATAAGCCTTATCGCATGAAAGTTCGTGCCCCTGGTTTTGCGCATTTAGCATCACTTGATGAGATGGTCAAAGGCCATATGATTGCAGATGTGGTTTCCATTATTGGTACCCAAGATATTGTATTTGGAGAGGTAGATCGATGAGTTCGACAACGACTAGTCCGGCAAACTTTATTCAAGGCGATGTTAAAGCACGTATTGATAAGTGGATTGCAAACTATCCAGAAGATCAAAAAAAGTCAGCGGTAATGTCGGCATTACGCATTGTTCAAGAGTGCCATAATGGTTATTTGACCAATGATTTAATGAATCAAATTGCCGCTTATCTAGACATTTCTCGGATGGAAGTTTATGAAGTAGCGACCTTTTACGGTAACTATGAACATGCTCCTGTCGGTGAGATTAAGCTTTGTATCTGCAATAGTATTTCTTGTATGTTACGTGGTAACCAAGGTATTTATGATTATCTAGAGCAGAAGCTCGGTATCAAGCCTGGTCAAACAACAGCAGATGGCCGCTTTACAATCAAAAAGGTCGAGTGCCTAGGCGCTTGCGGCGGCGCACCGATGATGCAAGTCGGCAAAGATTACCACGAGAATTTAACAAATCAATCGATTGATTTACTTCTAGCTGAATGGGAGAAATAGATGGTCGAACAAAATGAAAACTGCTTCCGATTAAACCACCTCGAAAATTCGTGGGACATAGACACTTATGTTGCCAATGGTGGTTATGAAGTCTGGAAAAAAGTATTGGCAGGCGAATTAGAACCTTCTGAAATCATAGAAGAGATTAAAACATCGAATCTTCGTGGGCGTGGTGGAGCCGGTTTCCCAACGGGCTTGAAATGGAGTTTTATGAACCGTTTTGCACCTGGTCAGAAATACATTGTCTGTAATTCTGATGAAGGTGAGCCTGGAACCTTTAAAGACAGAGATATTATTCGTTATAACCCACATGCCTTAGTTGAAGGTATGGCGATTGCCGCTTATGTTATCGGTGCTTCAGCAGGTTATAACTATATACGTGGAGAGTTCTGGGAACCTTATCAGCGTTTTAATAATGCGATTAAGCAAGCGCGTGAAGCCGGTTTTTTAGGTAAAGATTTACTCGGCTCTGGTTTTGATTTCGATCTGTTTACTCACTTGGGTGCAGGGGCTTATATTTGTGGCGAAGAAACAGCCCTGATTGAGTCTATCGAAGGCAAGAAAGGCCAGCCACGCTTTAAACCACCATTCCCTGCAAGTTTCGGCTTGTACGGTAAGCCAACCACGGTCAATAACACTGAAACCTTAGCGTCTATTCCTATGATTTTAGCTAAAGGTGGTGATTGGTTTAATGATTTAGGTGTGAATAACGCCGGTGGAACCAAATGTTACTCAGTGTCTGGACATGTTAATAATCCAGGGAACTTAGAAGTACGAATGGGAACATCATTTAAAGATTTATTAGAACTTTCGGGCGGTATTTGGAAAGGACGTCAACTCAAGGCGGTCATTCCAGGCGGTGCATCCACTGCCATTTTACCCGCTGCAAAAGCACTTGAAATGACCATGGATTATGATTCCATTGCGAAAGCAGGTTCGTTTTTAGGCGCGGGTTCGGTGATTATTATGGATGATCAAACAGACATCGTAAAAGTCATGCAGAACCTCAGTCACTTTTATTGGGATGAGTCTTGTGGTCAATGTACTCCTTGTCGAGAGGGCACCGGTTGGTTATACCGTGTTTTGACTCGTATTGTTGAAGGTAAGGGCAAACCCGAAGATATTCAGGCACTAAAGGATGTTTCCGGAAAAATCATGGGTAATGTTATTTGTGGTTTAGGAGATGCGGCTACGCTTGGCTTGACCAGTGCGCTTGAGCACTTTGAAGATGAATTTGTTCACTATATTGAACATGGATGCAGTATTTACGATCGTAGCTAATGATTCATACCACCCAGTGTCTGGGTAGTGTGAAACATTAGGTTCCATCAGAAAACTTAGGTTAAAGAATTATGGTAAAAATTGAGATAAACGGACAACTGGTCGAAGCTCAAGAAGGTAGCATGCTCATTGATGTGGCTGATAACGCTCAGATTCAAATTACCCGTTTTTGTTACCACAAGAAGCTATCAATTGCGGCAAACTGCCGCATGTGCCTTGTTGAAGTTGAAGGTGCTTGGAAAGCACTACCTGCTTGTGCCACTCCTGTCACTGATGGTATGAAGGTACATACTAAATCAGCCAAAGCCATTTCGGCACAGAAGTCTGTCATGGAATTTTTGCTGATTAACCACCCACTTGATTGTCCTATTTGTGATCAAGGTGGTGAGTGCGAACTACAAGATGTGGCTATGGATTATGGCGATGATATTTCTCGTTATACAGAAGCAAAGCGAGTTGTCAGCGATGGCGATGCTGGACCTTTAATTAAGACAGACATGACACGTTGTATTCACTGTACTCGTTGCGTTCGTTTCGGCCAAGAAGTAGCTGGGATGATGGAACTAGGAGCGACAGGTCGTAGTGAATGGATGGAAATCGGTACTTATATTGAGAAGTCTATTACCTCTGAGATGTCCGGTAATATGATTGATTTGTGCCCAGTAGGTGCTTTAACCTCTAAGCCCTATAGATATACAGCACGTGCTTGGGAACTTAAAGCCCATAATTCGATTTCGGCTCACGATAGCATGGGTTCTCACATTATTGTCCACGCAAAAAATAATGATGTAAAACGTGTCGTGCCTCGTGAGAATGAAGCGATTAACGAAGTTTGGTTATCTGATAGAGATCGTTTCGCATATGAAGGCATTAACTCTGATACGCGTTTAACGATGCCTATGATCAAACAGAATGGATCTTGGAATGTGGTTGATTGGGAAACGGCGCTTGAATTTACCGTTGCCGGTTTGCAAAAGGTTTTAGTCAATAGTCAAGATGTCGGTGTATTAGCGTCTGCGAACTCAACGTTGGAAGAGTTACATCTACTGCAAAAAATGGCTCGCGGTGTCGGCATTGAAAATATCGATTTCCGTCATCGTCAAGTAGATTTCGCTCTCGATAAAACTGGTTTTAATCTACCAACGCTGGCACATGATATCGCAGATGTTGAAACATTAGAGACAGTATTGATTGTCGGTTCTTACTTGAGAAAGGAATTGCCGATTCTGAACCACCGTATCCGTAAAGCGTTTTTAGAGGGTGCCAAAATTGCTGTCGTCAATCCAGTTAAGTTCGATTTTAACTATAAGATAACAGAGCCGAGTATCGAACCAGGAATGGTCTTTAACCTTGCTGGTATCGCTAAAGCGGTTCTTGACAGCGCCGGCAAAAGTGACCAGGCCTGGTTGAATTCAATTCAACCGACTGATGAGCATATTGCAATTGCAACAATGCTTGTGGAGGCTAAAAAATCTAGCATTATGTTAGGTCAGATCAGCCAAATGCATGAAGACTATACTGTTCTGCAAAAATTGGCTAGTATCATTGCTGAAAACAGCTCAACCACGCTCAATATTCTACCGTTAGCCGCGAATGAAGTCGGGGCTCACTTAGTTAACTTCCTACCTAAATCAGGTAAGAACAGTTCTCAAATGGTGAATGATGGCTTAAAAGCCTTTATTAATATGAATATTGAAGCTGAAGCCGATTTTACAGATGCTGATGCGGCCGTTAACGCGATGAAGAATGCCGAATTTGTGGTTAATTTAACGGCATTCGACAGCGATTTACAGCGTGAATATGCAGATGTCATGCTCCCCATCGCAACCTTTGCTGAAACGGCTGGAACTTACGTTAATGCCAATGGCATAAAGCAATCATTCAAAATGTCTGTAGAACCACAAGGCGACGCGAAAGCCGCTTGGAAGGTAATGCGTGTTTTGGGTAATATGTTTGATATTGCTGGTTTTGATTACGTCCATACTAATGACGTGTTACGTGAAGTTCTAGACAATACCGCTGATAAGGTAGATTTTTCGGCTGTCATTAGCCAATTACCAACGGCTAACAACGACTCTAAAGTACAGATAGTGTCGCCGTATCAAGTGGATGCAGTTGTTAGAAGATCACCTTCATTACAAGCCACACCAGATGCTGATTCAGCCACTATGGGAAGAGGATAATACGGATGTTTGAGACTCTCCAAGCTTTTTTATCAACCTTCCTATTCGAATGGTTGGCTATTCTAATGACTTTAGTCATTCAGGCAGTTGCTGTCGTGCTACCCATTATGTTGGTAGTTGCATGGTTGACCTATGCTGAACGTAAAGTGATTGGTTATATGCAGGCTCGTATGGGGCCCAACCGAGTAGGTTATTTTGGTTTAATGCAACCGATTGCGGATGCCATTAAATTAATGAATAAAGAGATCATCTTTCCGGATCAGGCCAATAAATTCCTATTTATCATTGCGCCTGTCTTAGCAATTGCTCCAGCCGTTGCGGCTTGGGCGGTGATTCCTTTTGCCGATGGCATGGTGGTAACCGATCTCAATGCGGGTGTTCTATACATCTTGGCCGTTTCATCGATATTGGTTTATGGCGTCATTATTGCGGGTTGGGCTTCTAACTCTAAGTATGCTTTTTTAGGTGCGATGCGTGGTGCTGCTCAGAAGATTTCATATGAAATTGCGATGGGTTTTGCACTGGTAACCGTATTAATGATTGCCGGCAGTATGAACCTCACTGAAATCGTCAAGGGTCAACAGGGCGGTATTTTTAATTGGTATTTATTACCATTGTTACCGATGTTTTTTGTCTACTTTATCTCTGGTTTAGCTGAAACGAACCGTACACCCTTTGATGTCGTTGAAGGGGAGGCTGAGATTGTTGCTGGTTTCCACGTTGATTACTCAGGTATGACATTCGGTATTTTCATGCTGGCTGAATACGCCATGATGATTCTAATCTCATTTATGACCTCCATTATGTTTCTAGGAGGATGGTTATCGCCGTTTGAAGGCATTCCATATCTAGAAGCGGCTTTCGCTTGGGTGCCTCAATTAGGTTGGCTGGCTTTTAAAGTTTCTTTCTTATTATTCGTATTCATTTGGTTACGAGCGACTTTCCCAAGATACCGTTATGATCAACTAATGCGTTTGGGTTGGAAGGTACTTATTCCAGTGACAATCCTTTGGGTTTTTGTGGTCGGCGTTATGAAATACTTCGACTTCGGTCCTTGGTTTAATTAATTTAGAGGGTGATATGGTTAGATTTTTAAAGCATCAAATAAAAACATGGGGCCTCCTTGATTTATTCAGAGGTATGCGCGTAACCGGTAAATATTTTTTCAAAAGAAAAATTACGGTTCGCTACCCAGAAGAAAAAACACCTATTTCTCCTCGTTTCCGTGGTCACCATGCTTTACGTCGCTATGAAAATGGTGAAGAGCGATGTATCGCTTGTAAGTTGTGTGAAGCCGTTTGTCCAGCGAATGCAATTACCATTGAATCAGAGGAACGTGAAGATGGGTCACGTAGAACGACACAGTACGACATTGATATGTTCAAGTGCATCTACTGCGGTTTCTGTGAAGAAGCTTGCCCTGTTGATGCGGTGGTAGAGACACGTGTCTTGGAATATGCCTATCTAGAACGGGGTCCTCATATTATGACGAAAGACAAACTTTTAGAGTTTGGCGACAAACATGAAGCTCAAATCGCTGCGGATCGCGCGGTTGATGCTAAGTATCGATAACGGAAAGCGAACTCAATATGACATTTGAACTATTTATCTTTTATCTATTAACGGCGATTGCCACAATTTCTGGGCTTATGATGATTACCATCAAAAATCCAGTAAAAGCGGCACTTTGGTTAATACTCGCTTTTATTGCTACGGCCGGTGTTTGGATTATGGCTCAGGCTGAATTCCTCGGTCTGGTTTTAATACTTGTGTATGTTGGTGCTCTTATGGTGCTATTCCTCTTTGTCGTTATGATGTTGGATATCAATATAAGTATATTAAAGGATGGCTTTACACCATACCTACCTTTAGGTGTGATGGCATCAATTGCTATTTTCTCCATGATGTATCTCGTTGTTGGTCCAGAGCATTTCGGTATCGAAGTAACGGGTGAGCCAATGAACAATGCCGCTAATTACAACAATACTAAGTCGATTGCGATTCCGTTATATACCACTCATGTTTATGCTTTTGTATTAGCCGCTGTCTTGTTATTGCTGGGTATTGTTGCGGCTATCTCCCTAACGCTTCGTCGACGTCCAACCACTGAAGTCTTGTATCAAAATGTCAACAAGCAAGTTAACACCTTAGCGGCTGACCGTTTCAGAATGGTCAAAATGGCCTCAGTAGTTGAAAAAGATCTCCCGAGTAAAGAAGAGGACGAAAAATGATTGCTCTTTCTGATTTCCTAATTTTTGGCGCTGTCCTATTTATGATTAGTATGGCGGGTATTTTCTTAAATAGAAAAAACGTCATTGTCTTGCTGATGTCGATTGAGTTATTGCTCTTGGCCGTTAATACGAATCTTGTCGCATTTTCTCATTACCTTAATGATGTAACAGGCCAGATTTTCGTCTTCTTTATCCTGACAGTGGCCGCTGCTGAGGCCGCCATTGGTTTGGCGATAGTAGTTTTAGTATTCCGTAAACGTAAGAGCATCAATATTGATGATCTTAGCTCACTAAAAGGGTAGTTGTTAATGTTACATACGATTTTAACTTTAATCCTTGTTACTCCGCTTATAGGCGCCTTGATTGCAGGTTTGTTTGGGCGTCAGATTGGCCGTAGTGGTGCGCATTTTGTGGCTATTATTGGTGTCGCTATTTCAACGCTCTTGTCGGCTTACATCTTCAATATGTTTGTCCTAAATAGCACAGAAGCTTACAACGCGAGTCTTTATACCTGGCTGGTCTCTGACGGTATTCGTTTTGAAATCGGCTTTATGATTGACCAACTATCCGCCACCATGATGTTGGTGGTAACGTTTGTCTCATTAATGGTGCATATCTACACAGTAGGTTATATGGATCATGATGAAGATTATGATCATAATGACCCTTACTATCAGCGCTTTTTCAGCTATATCTCATTGTTTACTTTCTCAATGCTTTCCTTGGTGATGGCGAATAACTTTCTACAACTGTTCTTTGGTTGGGAAGCCGTAGGGCTTGTTTCATATCTTTTGATTGGTTTCTATATGAAACGCGAATCAGCGATTCAGGCAAACCTAAAGGCATTCTTAGTCAACCGAGTTGGGGATTTAGGATTTATTCTTGGGATTGCAGTGATCTTCGTTTACTTCAATACTATGGACTACAATGAATTCTTCGGACAGTTAGCGGCGAATAAAGACGTTATGATTGAAGTCATTCCTGGCGTTGAATGGTCAATGATTACTTTAATGTTGATTCTGTTATTTATTGGCGCGATGGGTAAATCAGCACAAATGCCATTACATGTTTGGCTTCCAGAATCAATGGAAGGCCCAACGCCTATTTCGGCCTTAATCCATGCCGCAACAATGGTAACAGCAGGGGTGTTCTTGATTGCACGTCTGTCTCCAGCATTCGAACTCTCGGAAACAGCCTTGAGTGTGGTGTTAATTGTCGGTGCCTTAACGGCTTTCCTAATGGGCTTGGTAGGTTTAATACAGACAGATATCAAGCGTGTTGTTGCTTACTCTACCTTATCTCAATTGGGTTATATGATTGCTGCAATGGGGGCTTCTGCCTACGCGGCCGGTATGTTCCATGTATTAACACATGCCTTCTTTAAAGCTTTGTTGTTCCTTGCGGCTGGTTCGGTGATTATTGCAATGCACCATAAGCAAGAGATGTCCGATATGGGTGGTCTCAAGAAGTATATGCCAATCACCTATGTCGCGATGTTAGTTGGTTCATTAGCATTGATTGGTTTCCCGGGATTCTCGGGATTCTTCTCAAAGGATAGTATCTTACTGTCACTTAATGAAGCAGAGCGTTTCGGTTCATCATTCTCTTATGTGTTATTGATGGCAGGTGTGTTTATTACAGCATTCTATAGTTTCCGTATGTTCTTCCTAGTATTCCACGGCGAAGAAAGTGAATATGTGAAAACACATCAGATTAAAGAGTCACCATGGGTCGTCACAGTTCCATTAATCCTGTTGGCTATTCCGGCGGCACTTATGGGCTTACCAATGATAGAGCCGATGTTGAACGGTACCTATTTTGGTGATTCGATTTATGTAGAACCTGCTAATGATGTGATGCTTGCGGTCTACACAAATTACTTCCACGGTGCGATCGATTTTGTTGTCCATTCATTGCTGACGCTACCCGTTATCTTAGCGCTGTCAGGGGTATTCCTAGCATGGTTGCTCTATGTCAAACTACCGACAATGCCAGCTAAGCTAAAGAAAATGTGCCCACGTGGTTTCTACGTCCTAGACAGTGCCTATGGTTTCGATCGCTTTAATGACATTGTCTTTGTGGATGGAACTCGCAAGTTAGGGCATTTCTTTAGCCGTGTTGTTGATACTAAAATCATTGATGTCGGCATGGTAACAAACACCTTTACGGCCGTGGCTAACTCGGCAAAAGCGTTACGTCAAACTCAGACAGGTTTCCTGTATCACTATGCGTTCGTCATGATTTTAGGCCTGCTAGTAATGCTAGTTTGGACACTTTGGTAATTTAAAAGAATAAGAAGATAAGGGACTGGAATTCATGCTAACAAGCTTTCCTATTTTAAGTACATTGATCTGGCTGCCTATTTTGGGTGGCCTATTAGTACTGTTTGCAGGTCGTAATAACGACTCTGCTGCAAAATGGTTATCACTTATAACCGTTGGCTTAACGTTTATTCTTTCAATTCCCTTGTGGATTGGATTCGATAATTCGACGGCTTCAATGCAGTTTGTAGAACATATTGCATGGATTCCCATGTTTAACATCAACTACCATTTAGGGGTTGATGGTCTGTCTATGCCTTTGGTATTGCTGACCACGTTTACACAAGTGTTAGTCGTTGCATCTGCTTGGGACGTGATTAAAGATCGTGTTGAACAATATATGGGTGCCTTCCTCATTATGGGTGGGATTATGGTCGGCGTGTTTGTTGCACTCGACTCAATTCTGTTTTATGTGTTCTGGGAAGCGCTATTAATTCCAATGTTTATCGTTATCGGTAAATGGGGTGGGCCACGAAGAGTTTATGCAACATTAAAATTCTTCTTGTATACCTTCTTAGGTTCGGTCTTCATGTTGGTGTCATTCCTATACATGTATTCCCAATCAGGCAGTTTCTCAATCCTTGACTTCCAAGCGATGCCTTTAGGCATGACGGCGCAGATTCTGATCTTCTTGGCATTCTTAGCGGCTTTCGCCGTTAAGATTCCAATGTTCCCTGTACATACATGGTTGCCAGATGCGCACGTTGAAGCACCGACAGCAGGTTCTGTTGTCCTGGCGGCTATTATGTTGAAGATGGGTGGCTATGGTTTCGTTCGTTTCAGTTTGCCGATTACGCCTGATGCTTCTATGACCTTAGATTGGTTGATCATCGTCTTATCATTAATCGCTATCGTTTATATTGGTATGGTTGCGCTTGCGCAAAATGATATGAAAAAATTAGTCGCTTACTCTTCAATTTCTCATATGGGTTTTGTAACACTCGGTATGTTCTTAGTGTATGACATTGTTCAGTCGACAGGTTCAATGCAAGGGGCTCAGTTAGGTATGGAAGGGGCGATGGTTCAAATGATCTCCCATGGTTTCATCTCTGGCGCAATGTTCCTAGCGATTGGTGTACTTTACGACCGAATGCATACGCGTGAAATTTCAGCTTATAGCGGTGTGGTTAATAAAATGCCATGGTTCGTTCTGTTTGCCGTCATCTTCTCTATGGCGAATGTAGGTTTGCCGGGTACTTCTGGGTTCGTTGGTGAATTCATGGTTATCTTAAGTGCCTTTAAAGCGAACCTATGGTACGGAACCTTTGCAGCATTAACCTTGGTGATCGGTGCGGCTTATACACTCTGGATGGTGAAGCGTGTTTTCTTTGGTCCTGTGACCAATGAGAACGTCGAACAGCTACAAGATCTAAATAAACGTGAGTTTGCCATTATGGCGACACTTGCCGTTGCGATTATTGCACTGGGTGTATTCCCAAGTCCATTAATTGAAGTGATGCATACTTCTGTTGGACAGTTACTTGTTCAAGCAACAACTTCTAAACTTTAATACGGAATAGGTGAGTTAACAATATGAATTTTGTGATTCCAGCATTTGCACCTGCTATACCCGAGATGGCGTTATTGGCGCTAATCTCTTTTATCTTGGTTGCAGATACCTTTTGGTCAAAACGTTATAAATTTGCTACCTATTATGCGACTCAGATCAGTTTAGTCGTTGTTGGTTACCTAATATTAAGCAGCTTTACGACGACTCAAGTCATTACCTTTGATGGCAGCTTTGTACGTGATAGTTTTGCCGACATTCTTAAACTCTTTACCATAGCCATTTCAATGGGGATTTTCCTCTTTTCAAGAGAGTACTTGGTACAGCACAAGTTCTTCAGCGGCGAATATTTTGTATTAGGCTTGTTTGGTATTCTGGGCATGTTCGTTATGATCTCTGCCCACAACATGATTACCATGTACCTTGGTCTAGAAATTATGTCACTGGCTATGATTGCTATGATTGCTTTGCGTAGAGACTCCGCGCATGCTGTTGAAGCCGCGCTTAAGTACTTTGTACTAGGTGCTTTAGCGACAGGGATGCTCTTATACGGTTTCTCGATGATTTATGGTGCAACGGGATCAATCACTTTCCCTGAAATGGCCGAGATTATCGCTTCAGGGCAAGCTGATAGTGTTGTGCTTTCATTTGGTGTTGTTTTTGTGGTGATTGGTTTAGCGTTTAAGTTAGGTGCCGTGCCATTTCACATGTGGGTGCCAGATGTTTATCACGGCGCACCGACAGCCGTAACCTTATATATCGGTACCGCGCCAAAAATTGCTGGTTTTGCAATGTTATATCGCCTGCTTGCGGAAGGTATGCCTGGTCTGATTGAAGATTGGCAGTCGCTCATCATTATGATTTCGATCTTATCAATGGTCATCGGTTCTATTGTTGCGATTGCACAGGATAATCTTAAGCGTTTATTAGCCTATTCAGGTATTGGTCACGTCGGCTTTTTATTGCTAGGGGTCATCGCGGCTACGCCAGAAGGCTATTCAGCGGCCATGTTCTACGTGATTATCTATGCGATTACAGGCGTTGCAGGTTTCGGAATGATTATTGCGCTCTCTAGAACAGGTAAAGAATTCGATTTAATATCAGACTTTAAAGGGCTAAACGTACGTAACCCTTGGTTAGCGATCATGATGTTGATTGTAATGTTCTCAATGGCTGGGATTCCACCGTTTGTTGGCTTCTGGGCTAAGATTGTCGTTATCGAAGAAGTGGTTAAGGCAGGGTTCACATGGCTTGCAGTTC
Source organism: Thiomicrorhabdus sp. (assembly GCA_006222135.1). GTDB lineage: Bacteria > Pseudomonadota > Gammaproteobacteria > Thiomicrospirales > Thiomicrospiraceae > Thiomicrorhabdus. The sequence continues at coordinate 43,740 of VCMI01000040.1, forward strand.
TTGCCGTGATTATGGCCGTTATCAGCGCCTTCTATTACTTGAAGGTTGTTAAGGCTATGTATTTTGACAAGCCGGAAGATGACTCACCTTTAGAGCCTGTTAATCCAAGTTTAACTTGGGCGGTAAGCTTTACTGCAATTTTACTGGTTGTGCTTGGGTTACTACCAAGTTCATTGATTGATCTTTGTTACCATAGTCTCAAAGCGCTCTAATCAAATCGTATTCAATTAGAGCCCGATACCCGGGCTTTTTTAATTTAAGGACGTAAATCATGGAATTAAATCAAGCCGTTTGGCTGTTACTAGTGACAGCAATCGTTTTAGCGAATCTCCCTTTCATACTCAGTAACCGACTATTCTTATTTATTAAGGTGTCGCACAAGTCCATTGTTGTAAACCTAATCGAATGGTTTTCCTACTTCATCCTTACGGGCTTATTTGCATATCAACTTGAAAGTAAGAGTATGGGGCACGTTTCTCCGCAAACTTGGGAGTTCTATACTATTAACTTATTCATGTTTATAATCTTCGCTTTTCCAGGGTTTATCTATCGATATAACCTAAAACAATTCTTAAAGAAAAATAAAGTATAAATAAATGATATTAGGGTTGCTTAAATCCTATAACCCCCTATAATACGCCACATCGAAACGGGAAGAACTCTCAGTTCGATTAGAAATTGTCGCGGGGTGGAGCAGCTTGGTAGCTCGTCGGGCTCATAACCCGAAGGTCAGGGGTTCAAATCCTCTCCCCGCTACCATCATTTCTAGAAACGATTTTTTAGTTAAATATCGGTTCAATCTACAACTTGTCGCGGGGTGGAGCAGCTTGGTAGCTCGTCGGGCTCATAACCCGAAGGTCAGGGGTTCAAATCCTCTCCCCGCTACCACATTCTAAGAACCTGGTTTTCATACACTTTTAGTGTTTTGAAGGTCGGGTTTTTTTTCGCCCAAAATTTGTCCTTGTGGGTACGTCGTTCTGGGTCTTATCTACATATTGCTGTAGATGCTGATGGGTAAAGTGAGCATAACGCTTAACCATCGTATAATCAGACCATCTACCCCTAACTCTTGAAGTATATCCCTAAAGGCGTTCCTCGTTGAACAAGCCAGACTGCCCAGGTATGTCGTAAGTCATGCCAGCAAAGAGGCCCAATGCCTGCTTTGTCTCAAGCTTTCTTAAAAGAGCCAATATTAGCCTGTCTAACGGATTTACTCTTATAGGTGACTAACATTGTTGGGTGTTTACCTTTTTGTCTTCTCATGACCTTTTTGGCGACTTTAGAGAGCGGAATGACAGAAGCTTGCTCACTCTTTATAATGTCATCTCCTTCTATGTAGATAATGCCTTGTGATAGATCCACTTTTACCCAAGGTAATAGAGTGACGTTTGATTCTCTAAATCGAGCCGCTCATCACATTGTCTGCCCGCAATAAATCAGTATTAATTTATTCCGAAATTTATAAATTTTTGTCTAAGTCTTTATAAAAAACCTGCAAAACGATAGCGCCTAGGGTTTTTTACAAGAATGCGTGTTTATCTATTGACAGAAAGTGGGTCGGTCTATACAATACGCCACTTCTCGGAGTGTAGCGCAGCTTGGTAGCGCACCTGTTTTGGGTACAGGTGGTCGGGGGTTCAAATCCCTCCACTCCGACCATATTCTTATTAACTTGCAGAGAAAGATAATTTCTCTTCGGGTTGATATTCAAAAGGTCTACAAAACGTCCAACGCTCAAAACATTGAGTATCGTCCTTCTAAGACGAATGGGCGAGATCCTTTCTACAGTTAATATCTACTATGGCGGGCGTAGCTCAGTTGGTAGAGTCCCGGATTGTGATTCCGGTTGTCGCGGGTTCAAGCCCCGTCGCTCGCCCCATTAGTTCTTCTCTCTATTCCTGTTATGATTTTTACACACTCTCTTTGCTCTATTAATCTCCATTGATCCAAGTCTACTGCTTTTTGCCCTCTAAATTTAATTAAGCCTACTTATAAACACTCTTGTATTACGAGATGGCGTTTATCGAACCCTTATTTTAATATTTGCTTCTCCTTTCGTACTGAACATCAATTACATTGTGTTAAGGTTTTTCACTGTATCTTTAGTATAGTTAAGTGTGCCATGTTTTTATAAAGGATACATTCAAGTCGTAAGTGCAACAGTTTTAATTTCCCAGCACACCTCATTAGGTGTTCTGAATCCTAAACACTTTCTTGGGCGATTGTTGAGCTTATCAACAACCCAATCAATTTCTTCCTGAGTTACTTTATCGAAGTCTGTTCCTTTTGGAAAGAATCGTCTTAACAATCCATTGGTATTTTCATTGGTTCCACGCTCCCAAGAAGAGTAAGGGTGGGCAAAATAAAAATCTGTCCCAAGCTCTTTTGCCATCGTTTGGTATTGTGAAAACTCTTTGCCATTATCTGAAGTTAATGAATGAACAGGCCTGTTTAAAGCTCGTAATTGCTCAATGATGACAGCGCTAACGATGTCTGACTTTCTCGTGTTAACTTTAATGAAGCGAGCGAKTCGTCGTGTGTCGATCAACCATTGATAGTCGT